>JAYUFF010000589.1:0-4885 GCA_043738825.1 Schlesneria sp. | reverse complement strand
TTTCTTCGCGCGCCGCGAAGATTTCCAGACGGTCAACCCAGCGTCGCCAATGGAGTTGGCAAGAAAATGGTTGTCAAGAAGATGAAGACGCAGCGTGGCGACTCATCTCATCATCTTCTTGCCAACCATCTTCCTGCCAACCTCTTCTTGTTCCTTTTGGTTGCGGCTGAACGCAGTGAAGCCGCGCTGGGTGATCTGTGGTTCCGCCTCTTGCATTTGATTGCCGCCGAGTTCAATGGACGCGATGGCCGGGCTTGGCTCCGCTGTCGGGGCTGAGCAGGAAGATCTCCTTGCCGCCCGTTCCGGCTGCCAGAACCATTCCCTCGCTGATGCCGAACTTCATCTTGCGCGGAGCGAGGTTTGCGCACAGGATGACCAACCGGCCGACCAGTTCCTCGGGCTTGTAGGCACTCTTGATCCCCGCGAAGACGTTGCGAGTCCCCTCGCCGCCGAGGCTGAGTGTCAGTTGCAGCAACTTGTCCGCGCCGACGACTTCATTGGCCGCGACGACGCGCGCGACGCGCAGGTCCACCTTCACGAAATCGTCGATCGTGCAATGTTCGGCCACGAGTGGCTCGGCGGCAAGTGACTCGGGGCCGTCGTTCCACGGTGTCGCCGGTGCGGCGGCTTCGGGAGTCGTCTCGGGTGCGGATTGCTTTCCATCTTCGATCATGGCTTGAACCTGTGCGAGTTCAACTCGCTTCATGAGGTGCTCGAACTTGGCGACGCGCGTCCCAACGAGCGGCGTCTGGGAGTCATTCCAGTCTTGAATCGGCTGCTGGAGAAGTTGGCCCGCCTGCTGAGCCAGCTTCGGCAGCACGGGGGCGAGATAGACGGCGATCTGCCGAAACAGATTCAGCGTCACCGTGCAGGCGTCCTGAATTTCGGCGGCCTTCGTCGGGTCTTTGCGCAGTGTCCACGGAGCCTTCTCATCGACGTACCTGTTCGCGCGATCGGCCAGCCCCATGATGAGCCTCATCGCACCGTTGTAGTCGCAGCCGTCGTAAGCCGCCGCGATGGTCTCGGCCTGAGTCGCCGCCTCGCGGAACAAGCCGCCATCGTCGGGGTAGACGCTCGACAAACCAACCTCTTCAACAAACCGAGCCGTTCGGCTGGCGAGGTTCACGACCTTCCCGACGAGGTCCGAGTTGACCTTGTTCGCAAATTCTTCAAGGTTCAGATCGAGGTCATCCAGCCGCGCACCGAGCTTCGAGGCGTAGTAGTAGCGCAGGTAAGACGGTTCGAGATGCTTGAGGTAAGTGGATGCCTGCACGAACGTCCCGCGTCGCTTGGACATCTTCTCACCATCGACGGTCAGAAAGCCGTGGATGTGAACTTGCTTCGGCAGAGTGAGGCCCGCCGTCTGGAGCATGGCTGGCCAGAACAACGTGTGAAAGTATGTGATGTCCTTGCCAATGAAATGGTGAATCTCGGTCGAGTCGCCTCGCCACCAGTCATCGAGCTTTTCTCCATGCTTCTCGCACCACTCGGCGGTGGAACCGATGTAGCCGATCGGCGCGTCGAACCAGACATACCAGTAGTTGCCGGGGCTGTCGGGAATCTCGAAACCAAAATAGGGAGCCGGGCGTGAGACATCCCAGTCGCGCAGCGGCTCGCCGAGGAAATGGCCCTTCAAATAGTTGGCCACTTCCGTCTGCAAGTGTTCGCCGGATTGAGTCCACTCGGTCAGCCAACCGCGCAGCTTTTCAATCTGGACGAACAAGTGTTTGGCCGTGCGAATCTCGGGCGTGACCCCGGAGAGCGTGCTGACAGGATTGATGAGTTCCACCGGGCTGTACGTCTGACCGCAAACCTCACAGTTGTCACCGTACTGGTCCGGCGCGTGGCAGTCGGGGCGCGGGCACGTCCCCTTCACAAAGCGATCCGCGAGGAACGTCCCGGCCTTGGGATCGTAGAGCTGCGTGACATCCTTCTCGACGACGAGGCCCGCGTCGCGCAGTGACTGCCAGACCTGATGGCACACGCGCCGGTTGTATTCGCTGTGCGTGCTGCCGTAGTTGTCGAACTCGATCCCGAACGCCGAGAAGTCGCGGAGATGAGACTCCCGCATGTCGGCGATCAACGCCTCTTCGCTGCGGCCTTCCTGACGGGCACGAATCATGATGGCCGTGCCGTGCGTGTCGTCCGCGCAGATGTAGACGCAGCGGTGGCCTCGCAGCTTCTGGAAGCGGACCCAGATGTCGGTCTGGATGTACTCGACCAGATGCCCCAGATGAATGTGGCCGTTGGCGTAGGGGAGGGCCGAGGTGACAAGAATGCGTCGTGCGGTCATGCGTCGTCCGTGGAAAGGTCTCGATCAATCGGATCGGCTTCGGGCGGGGATTCTAAGGACGGCCGGGTCGAATCGCCACAGACGGCAGCCAACTCCGGGAGGCTTACATCCGCTGGTTCAGGGTCTCTTCCAGTCCCCTCGCCCCTCGCCTTGGAGGGGAGAGGGCTAGGGTGAGGGGTTCTTCTCTGCTGCGGCTCGCCCCTCACCCTAACCCTCTCCCCGCAGAGCCGGGGCGAGGGGACAAGACAGACGATCAGTCCTCCCCTTCTGTTCAAGGTCGAGTCTGTGCCGACCCACTTGAGAAGCTTGCACGAACGTCAAGTGGGTCGGTTGCCGCTCTGATAGGGAGACGCTACGCTCGGCTCCGGTTCGCTTCCGTTTCGCATTGAAGGAGTTTTGTTCGATGACTGCCCCCCTCCATGTCGCCGTCACCGGTGCCGCCGGTCAGATCGGTTATGCCACCCTGTTTCGCCTCGCGTCGGGAGAAATCTTCGGCCAGCATCGGCCCGTCGTGCTGCACCTGATCGAAGTGCCGCCCGTCATGGCGGCGCTCGACGGCATCCACATGGAACTGGATGACTGCGCGTTTCCGACGCTCGCCGGAGTCGTCAAGCACGACAGCGACCACATGGAAGAGGGCTTCCGCGACTGCAACTTCATCGTGCTCGTCGGCAGCATCCCGCGCAAGCAGGGGATGGAGCGAGCCGACCTGATCCGCATCAACGGCCCGATCTTCACCAGCACCGGCAAGGCGATTCAGGCGGCGGCGGCCAAGGACGTGCGAGTCGTCGTCGTCGGCAACCCCTGCAACACGAACTGCCTGATCGCGATGTCTCACGCGCCGGACGTGCCACGCAACCAGTGGTTCGCCATGACGCGCCTCGACCAGAACCGCGCGGCGGCTCAGTTGGCGCAGAAGGCGGGACGGCCGGTCGGTTCGGTCTCGAACGTCGCCATCTGGGGCAACCACTCGGCCACGCAGTTCCCCGACTTTGTGAACGCGAAGATCGACGGCAAACCCGCCACCGAGGTCATCACGGACCACGCCTGGTTGAAGGGGGACTTCATCAGCACTGTTCAGCAGCGCGGTGCGGCGGTCATCAAGGCCCGCGGCGCATCGAGTGCCGCCAGCGCGGCCAACGCGGCCCTCGACACGATCAAGAGCATCATCGCTCCGACTCCGGCCGGCTCGTGCTTCAGCGCGGCAGTCTGTTCCGACGGCAGCTACGGCATTGAATCGGGCTTGGTTGTCGGCCTGCCTCTGTCGAGCGACGGCCGCAACTGGCGAGTCCTTCCCGGATTCCAAGTCGATGACTTCAGCCGCAGCCAGATCGACAAGACTGTCGCCGAACTGAAGCAGGAACGTGACACCGTCAAGGACTTGCTGCCGTAGTCCGTTCGTTTGGAACAGCGACTCGAACACCGAGTTCAACGTCCGCCATTTTTGGAGTGCGGGGATTCATCACCGCTTTCGTTTCTCGTCCGCCGTTGAAGAGAAAGCAAAGCGGCAATCAATTGCCGCACTCCAAAAATGGCAAAAAGCCGAGTTGAGCGGGAGGAGTCTCCCGCTCTTTTCATTTGATCTGCCATGAACTCAAACGACCTCCGTCAACTCGACAACGCGCACGTCTGGCACCCCTTCACGGCGATGTCAGCGTATCGCGACGAGCACGCCCCGATCATCGTTGAGGCGGACGGCTTCCACCTGATCGACACCGCAGGCCGCCGCTACCTCGACGGACATTCGTCGCTGTGGTGCAACATTCACGGACATCGAGTCCCCGCGATTGACGCTGCGATCCGCAGTCAGCTCGACCGCGTCGCTCATTCGACGCTGCTGGGCCTTGCCAACGAGCCGAGCATCGAACTGGCCGCCGAGTTGGTGCGCCGTACGCCTGCCGGATTGAGCAAGGTCTTCTACGCAGACTGTGGTGCGGCGGGAGTCGAAGTCGCGCTGAAGATCGCCTACCAGTATCACCGACAGAAACCGGGTGGTCCCGAGGAGCGAGACCTCTTCGTGTGCCTCGACCACGCCTATCACGGAGACACCGTGGGAACGATCAGTCTCGGCGGGATCGACCGGTTTCACAGTTTGTTCGGATCGCTGATGTTTCCCGCGCTGCGAGTACCGTCGCCGGGAAGGAGGCAGGAGTCGGGAGAAAGGAGTCAGGAAACAGGCGTCAGAAGTCAGAATGAAGCGGCGGAAGGCCAAGCGTTTGCTCAACTCGAACGGACTCTCGCCGAGAACGCCGACCGCATCGCGGGCTTCGTGATCGAGCCGCTCGTTCAGGCGGCGGCGGGCATTCTTGTCCATCCGCCCGGCTACTTGAAGCGGGTTCGCGAACTGACGCGACAGTACGGCATCCCGCTCATCGCCGATGAGATCGCGGTCGGGTTCGGTCGCACCGGGACGCTATTTGCCTGCGAACAGGAGGCCGTTGCGCCCGACATCCTGATCCTGTCGAAGGGACTCACCGGCGGCTATTTGCCTCTGGCCGCGACGCTCGTCACCGACGAAATCTACGACGCCTTTTTGGGCGATCCGTGGTCGGGCCGGACCTTCTATCACGGCCACACGTACACCGGAAACCC
>JAYUFF010000588.1:0-12960 GCA_043738825.1 Schlesneria sp. | reverse complement strand
CCGGCAGCGCTCGGCTTCCGCCACCGTGACGACATCATCGAGGTGACGCGGCTGCTCAACAGCATCGGCGTCGACGTTCATGTTACCGCACCGATGGGGGCGACCGCTGCCGACCTGACGCGGCTGGGGGAGGCCGATTTCAACGTCTGCCTGTATCCCGAAATCGCCGACACCGCGTCGCGCTGGCTCGAAAAGACCTTCGGGCAGCCGACGATCCGCACCGTGCCGATGGGCTACGGCGCCACCTGCGACTTCCTGCGCGAAGTCGGCAAGGTGACCGGGATCGACGTCGAGCCCGCGATCGCCGCCAACCCTGCCCGGCTGCCGTGGTATTCGCGTTCGGTCGATTCGACCTATCTGACCGCCAAGCGTGTCTTCGTGTTCGGCGATGCCACGCATGCCATTGCCGCTGTGTCAAGACGACAAGCCACCGCGTACTCCACGCGGCACGATCAAGATCGGCAGCGACCGCCGTGAGGCTTGATGAAATGTGACGAAAAAAACGATGAGGACTCGAAACCGACCTGTGCCAGCGAAGACACTCACACGGAGTCTGCGCAGGTTATCGCGAGTTGCCCTCCCTCAATCGGCAACGATGGCCGATCGCGCATCGTCTTCGGCGGAGGTTGCCGTAGACCCGGGGCCATCGCCTTGTGGAATCTGGGCGATTGGGTGCCACGGTCACGGAGCTTCGACGTGGCCGTGAGAATGGGAACCAGGCTTCACGTCCTTGCACGGCCACGTCGAAGCTCCGTGATCGTGACTCCCCAATTTGAAAAGGGCGATTGCCCCGTCGCAGACCTCGCGACGCTTCCCCTCGCGGCGCGAACATGCGATATCTTCCGCCATCGAAGAGCACTGCACTTCACGACGGACCCGCTTCGATGATGGATCGAACTTCCCCCCCAGATGTAGACTTGGCGCGAGTCGCCTCGGAACTGCGCCTCAAGCCCGAGCAGGTGCGGCAGACCGTGCTGTTGCTCGACGAGGGCAACACCGTTCCGTTCATCACGCGCTATCGCAAAGAGCGGACGGAGAATCTGGATGAGGAGCAGATTCGAGCCATTGAGGAACGGGTCAAATCGCTGCGACAACTGGCCGAGCGCGCGACCGACATCCTGCGACTGATCGACAGTCAGGGGAAGTTGACCGACGCACTGAGGATCGCGATCGAACGAGCCGACTCGCTGAAACGGCTCGAAGACCTCTATCTCCCCTTTCGTCCCAAACGCCGTTCACGCGCGACGATCGCGAAGGAGAAGGGACTCGAACCGCTGGCCGATGCGATCTGGAATCAGTCCGTCGCACTGGTGGGTCGGAACGAAGCGGCGGCGTTGAACGAGGCCGCCCTGCCGTACATCAAACCCGATCTCGAACTGGCCGACGTGGCGGCCGTCCTGGCGGGAGCGGCCGACATCCTTGCCGAACGGATCTCGGACGATGCCGATCTGCGGGCGCGATGCCGCCACATCGCCAAACAAACGGGGCGCATCACGTCGGTGGGGACGAAGACCGCCGATCAGTTGCATCCCGAGTTCCGCGATTACTTCGACTACACTGAACCGGTCGGCAAAATGCCTCCGCATCGTGTCCTCGCGCTCAATCGGGGTGAGGAACAAAAGGCCCTGCGCGTGGCGTTCGATTGGGACGCGGCGCAGGCGCAGCGCGCGGCCGACGAACATTTGCGGTTCGGCCAGCACTCGTGCCGCGAGTTCATGACCGCCTGTGCCGTGGATGCCATCGAGCGTTTCATTCGTCCCGCACTGGAGCGCGAAGTCCGCCGCGATCTGACTGAGAAGGCCGAGCGTCACGCGATCTCCGTCTTCGCACAGAACCTGCGCCAACTGTTGCTCCAGCCGCCGCTGAAGCATCAGCGAATCCTCGCCGTCGATCCCGGCTTTCGGACCGGATGCAAGCTGGCGGCGCTCGACGAATTCGGAAACGTGCTGGCCGTGGACGTGATGCACATCGTCGGTTCGGCTGACCGCCGGGCCGAGGGCCGTGCCAAGCTGGCCGCCTTCCTGCGCGAGCACAATTGCTCGGTGATCGCCATCGGCAATGGCACCGCTTGTCGCGAGACCGAGGAACTGGTCGGAGAGCTGATCGCCACCGACTGTCCCGAGGCGCGGTACATCGTCGTCAACGAGGCGGGAGCCAGCATCTACTCGACCAGTTCCGTGGCTCAGCAGGAGTTCGCCAATCTCGACGCGATCGCGCGCGGCACCATCAGCATCGGGCGGCGACTGCAAGACCCGCTGAGCGAACTCGTGAAGATCGACGCGCAGCACATCGGCGTCGGCATGTACCAGCACGATCTCAACACGAAGCAACTGAAAGAGGCGCTCGATCACGTCGTCGAGTCGTGTGTGAATTACGTCGGCGTCGATTTGAACACGGCCAGTCTGTCGCTGCTGACGCACGTCTCGGGCTTCAACCAACTGATCGCGCGGCGCATTGTCGAGCATCGCGAACAAACCGGCCGGTTCCAGACTCGCAAGCAGTTGCTGGACGTGCCCGGCGTCGGACCGGCCACGTTCACGCAGGCGGCCGGTTTTCTGAAGCTCGACGGCGAAGAGCCGCTCGACAACACGTGGATTCACCCCGAGAGCTACGAAGTCGCGCGGCTGCTGCTCGCGCGGTGCGATCTCTCGCCCGACATCCTGCGTTCCGGCACGGATCGCCTGCCACTCAAGGAACGACTGACTTCGATCGCCGTTCCGCAACTGGCCGAAGAGTTGTCGGTCGGCATCCCGACTCTGACCGACATCATCGACGCGCTGCTGCGTCCCGGTCGCGACCCGCGCGCCGATCTGCCTCTGCCCATGTTCCGCAAAGGCGTGCTGTCGCTCGACGACATCGAGGTCGGCATGGAGCTTCAGGGAACGGTGCTGAACGTCGTCGATTTCGGAGCATTTGTCGATGTGGGGCTGAAGGATTCGGCGCTGGTTCACATCAGCCAGCTCGGCTCGCACTTCGTCCGCTCGCCGCGCGATGTCGTGGCGATCGGGGACGTGGTGACGACGTGGGTGCTCAGCGTGGACCGGGAGCGGAAGCGCGTCGGCCTGACCATGATTCCCCCCGATGCGATTTCTCCCGATGCCAAACACCGCTCGGCACAGAAGAGTGCTCGCCCGGTGGAACAGCCCGTCGCCATGGCCGCCGCAGCCTCGAAGCCGCAGCGCGACGCGAGTTCGAGTCCAGATTCATCGCCCGCGCCCGACGTTTCGTCTGGTCCGCTGCGCGGCTTCGATGAACTCAAGCAGGCCTGGCAGAACCGACCTCGCTGATCGGTTGGCGTGGAAACAATCGCACGACTCCCCCACGCCCTTCGGGGACTCAGGGCATGCCACACAAAGTCGTCTGACAGGGCCATTGCCTTTTCAAATGGGGGTGCCACGGTCACGGAGCTTCGACGTGGCCGTGCGAGGACGTGAATGCGTATTCCCAACCTCACGGCCACATCGAAGCTCCGTGACCGTGGCACACAATCACTCAGATTCAACAAGGCGATGGCCCTCGCCGGCTGACAACTCATCTTGTCGCACTTTTCGGAATCAGCTATCTGTCCCGCCGCGCAACAGGTCCGTTCGAGCCGAGGCTCGCCGTTCCGCAGCGCGATCCCGTCTGAATTCCCTTCGAGTGTCTGTTCGTCACGTCGGCTGTGGCTCGTTTGCCGTGGGGCCACCGTGCGAGAAAGCTCAACCATGCAGCACGCCGTTCGCGACAGAGCCAACTGCCTCTGCTGGCTGTCGTGCGCCCTTTGGGTGGGCGTCGCGATGGGCCTGTGCGCGCCAACGGCTTCGGCACAACCGGCGGCTGGCGATCCGTTTGCCACCGCGCCGAATCGGCAGGGAGTGAAGCTCTCGTCCATTCCGCGTTCGCAATCCATCCGTCAGACGGCGGCCAACAACACCGATTCGGCGGAATCTCCCTTCACGCTCAACGAACCGCTCGTCGAGGTGAAGATCGAAGGCAACACCACGATCCCCAATTCCGAGATCGCCCGGCACATCAAGACTCGACCGGGACGCCCCGTCACGGCCAAGCAGATCAAGGACGATGTCGATGACCTGGTGCGAACGCGCTGGTTTGCCAACGTCGAACCGTCCATCCGTCGCACTGATGACGGCAACGTGCTGGTCTTCCGAGTCCTCGAACGCCCGATTGTGACGAAGGTCGAATTCAAGGGGAACAAGAAGATCAAGACGAAGGTCTTCCAGGCGATGACGCAGCTCAAGCCGGGCAGTCCCTACGATGTCAGCGCCAATCGCGAGTGTGCCCGCCGGATTGAAGAGCACTATCACGAGAAGGGCTACAACTTCGCCACCGTCGAACTCGAACGGGGCGACGTGCGCAACGATCCCGACCGCGTGGTGATCTTCCTGATCAGCGAAGGCCCCAAGGTTTCGGTGTCGGCCGTCCGGTTCGAGGGGAACGAGAATTTCAGCGATGGGATTTTGAAGCTCAAGACGCGCACCAAGACGCGCATCCTGTGGCTGTTCGGCGGCAAGTACGATCCGACCACGATCGCCGACGACATGGAGGGAGTCCGCCAGTACTACTACAGCCTGGGTTACTTCGACGTGCAGGTGAAGCCGCGTCAGGAGTTCTCGCAGGACAAGTCGAAGATCGAACTGCACTACGAAATCTCCGAAGGCAAGCGCTACCGCATTCGCAACATCGACGTGGCCGGCAACCAGGTCTTGTCGGAGGATGAGATTCGCGGGATGACGAAGGTTCTCGTCGGTCAGGAATACAACGCCCGGCACATCGCCAAGGATGTCGAGGCGATCAAGACCAAGTACGGTGAGCAGGGACGACTGCACGCGCGGGTCGATGCCGTCCCGGTCTGGACCGACGACAACGACGCGGCCGTCGTCGATATCGTCTACAAGATCGACGAGGACAAGGTCTATCGCATTCGCAATTTCGACGTCCACATCGCGGGAGACCATCCGCACACGAAGACCAACCTGATCCGCAACCTCTCGCCGATCCAACCCGGCGATCTGGCCGACCCGAAGAAGATTTATTTGTTGAAGCGGCGGCTGGAAGGTTCGCAGTACTTTGATACCGGTGCGTCCGGTCCGCGCATCGACACCAGCATCGTCAAGAACGACAACTGGATTCAACAGCCCGACCTGAGCGTGGCACGCGGCCAGAACTTCGGCTCCGCGCCGCCAACGGCCTCCGCGTCGCCCCTTGGGACCGGACACAGCCTGCTCACCGGCACCTCGTTCTCACCCGCCGAACCGCCTCGCACCCAAACGCCATCGCCGAAGCAGGGTTCGCCAACGCCCGGTGCCAGCGAGCCGCAAAGCGTCGCTCGACCTTACTTCGTTGAGATGCAGGCCCAACCGGAGCTGGACGAATCAACCACAGAGGCGGACAGCGCCAAACTGGCTCCGCTCACGCCGGTCTTTCGCGCGCAGAGCAAGGATCCGTTAAAGCCACCGGCCGACTTCGGATTCGACAACAGTCCGCAGGGCGATCCGTTTGGCAAGGCGATCCGCAACCCCGATCCCAATGACTGGGAGCGGATGCCACGGATCCCACCACCCGAGTTCATCGACATCGATACCTACGTGAGCGAGGCCCGCACCGGACGACTGATGTTCGGTGTGGGCGTCAACAGCGACGCGGGTGTCGTCGGCAACATTGTGCTCAGCGAGCAGAACTTCGACATCCTGCGCCCCCCCACGAGTTGGGCCGACGTTTGGAACGGCACCGCCTGGCGTGGCGGTGGCCAACGCTTCCGCGTCGAAGCCATGCCCGGCTCGTCCGTCAGCCGCTATCTGGTGGACTGGTCCGACCCGTACTTCATGGACACCAATTACAACCTGGGAGTCAGCGGCTTTTACTTCCAGCGGTTCTACACCAACTGGACCGAAGAGCGGCTCGGTGGACGAATCCGAGTCGGCCGCCAGTTCACTCAGCGCTGGTCGGGCGCGCTGGCACTACGGCTGGAGGATGTCAACGTCAGTCATCCGAATCCACTGCCGCCTCCTCCCGACCTCACCAAGGTTCTCGGAGACACCTACCTCTCGACGCTGCGTGCCTCGGTCATGCACGACTCGCGGGATGCCGCCTTCCTGCCGAGCGAAGGTCACTACTTGGAGTTGAGTGTCGAGCAGGCCTTCAACCAATTCAACTACACGCGTCTGGAAGCCGAAGGGCGTCAGTACTTCACCACGTATCGACGTGCTGACGGCGGTGGTCGGCACACGCTGACTTTCCGTGGCCAGACGAGTTGGACCGGCGCTGACACGCCGATTTATGAACGGTTCTATGCGGGCGGTTTTCAAACGTTCCGCGGCTTCGCGTTTCGTGGTGTCAGCCCGGTTGAATCGAATGTTCGAGTCGGTGGCAACTGGATGCTGCTCGGTGGTGCCGAGTACATGCTGCCGGTGACGGCCAACGAAATGATCAAGACGGTTGCATTCACAGACTTCGGCACGGTGACCGACAAAGTTTCATTCGACAACTTCCGGCTGTCGGTCGGTGCCGGCCTGAGAGTCACTGTTCCCGCGATGGGCCCCGTCCCGATCGCCCTCGACTTCGCCTACCCGATCATGCACGAGAGCTTCGACAAGCGGCAGGTCTTCAGCTTCTATGTCGGGATCAACCGGTAGCAGCCTGTTGAAAATAGAAGCCTGAAGCGCAAGCGAAGGATTGTTGAGCCTAAATCGTCCGAGTTTTCGACATCCTTCGCTTGCGCTTCAGGCTTCTATTCCCTTTTTCAACGGGCTGCTAGGCGTCGCGAAATCTCAATTCCCAAATCTGAAATCCCAAACGAATCTCAAACTCCACGGTCCGAAATTCCAAACAACTCGATCCACGATTCTCGAACGGTCGATTCACCCGTTTCTGCCCTTGAAATTTGAGCTTTGGAATTCGTTTGGTGTTTGGTTCTTGAGATTTGGAGTTTTCCCCGGTGCTCCTCGAAGGTCTCGTCACCAGTCTCAGTTCAACGGGTGAGTTGAATCTCGCGCCGATGGGACCGATCGTTGAAGGCGACTTCTCGCGCCTCGTGCTGCGTCCGTTTCAGACTTCGACGACGTACCGCAATCTCAAGCAGCGACCGTTTGGCGTCTTCCACATCACCGACGATGTGCTGCTGATCGCGAAGGCCGCACTGGACCGGCTGCCTGGCATTCCCGAGACCCTCCCGGCGCAGTGCATCGACGGACGAGTCCTCGCCGACTGCTGCCGTTGGTACGAGTTTGAGGTCGTCGCGTGTGACGACTCGTCCGAGCGAACCCGTCTGGAGGCGAAGGTCGTCCACGTCGGACACGTTCGCGATTTCATCGGCTTCCACCGCGCTCGACACGCCGTCCTCGAAGCGACGATCCTCGCCACGCGACTCCACCTGATCCCCGAAGCTGACCTCCGTTCGCAACTGAGGGCCTTGGCCAGCCCGGTCGATAAGACCGCCAGCCCTCACGAACGCGAGGCGTTTGCCCTGGTCTGCGACTACGTCGAGGAGTGGTATCGCTCGGCCCGGCCAATGCCCGGATGATGGGTGGCAGTCTCGAAGCCTGACGCGCAAGCGAAGGGATTGCTCGACGCTCCTTCGCTTGCGCGTCAGGCTTCCATGATCCTGGTTCGATGCTTCCAATTGCGTCGCCGGTGAGGCCGCCCCATACTGCCGGACGTTTCGGTTCGAGTCCCGTCTGGTTTCAGTCGATTTGACAACCGATCTGCCCGACAGAGTGCGGGGTTCAGTCCATCTGTCGCACAGGCTGCCAGCTTGTGCGTCTTTTCAAACACGACTCGTGTGACGAGGTTGACCATGGCGACCGCCCATCTGCCCGAAAGCATCGAACGACCGCTGCTCGCTCTCGACCGGCAAGTCCGTGATGCGGTCTTCACGCGCGGCATCGCGCGGCTGGCTCTCGTCGTGGCCGTTGGTTTGGCGGCGTGCCTCGCGGGAGACTGGCTGCTCTGTCTGAACGGCTATGTGCGAGGTGGATTGCTCGCCGCGTGGGGTCTCGTCGTCGCCCTCATCGCATGGTTCCAAGTCCTTCGCCCGATGTTCCGACCGCTGTCGCTGGCCGAACTGGCGGCAATCGTTGAGGGCCAGCATCCCGAACTCAAAGAACGGCTCACGTCGCTGGTCGAGTTCCGTGAAGCGGGCGTCGCGCCGGGCGCATCGCGTCTGATGCGCGAGCTGATGGCCAAGCAAACGGTCAAAGCGGTCGAACGACTCGACCTGAGCGAGTCCGTGCCGACCAACCGCTCGCCGCGCATGGCCTTCGCGGCGGTCGTCGCCTGCGGGTTGTTGTTCACGCCGTTCCTGTTCGACTCGCACGGCTACGGCCTGTTGTGGGCGAGGTTCTTCGCGCCGTGGGGCAACTTCAACTGGGGTTCGCTGGAACTGCTCGTCCCCGGCGGCGATCAAGTCGCCGCGAAGGGCAGCGACGTGCCGATTCGCATCGAAGTCCGCAGTCGAGCCAAGTCGGCAACGGGACTCGATCAAACCGTCGTCTGGCTCCACTGGACCGACACGACCGGCGTGAAGGACTCACGACGATTGGAGTGGGACGCCGATTCAAGTCGCTTCACCACGACGCTGCCTCACCTCTTCCACGGCATCGAGTTCCATGCCGCCACGCGCGGCGCGTTGTCTCGCACGCACAAAGTCCATGTCGCCGATCCCCCTTCGATCACGCGACTGCATCTCGACGTGAGTCCTCCCGCGTACACCGGTCTCCCCGCGAAGGCTCTCGACGGCGCTCAAGGCGAAGTCCGTACGGCCGAACGGAGCCGCATCGCGATGCAGTTCGAGTTCAGCGAGCCAGTCTCCTCGGCATCGCTCGTCTGGCCCGCCGAACCGACCACCGACTCCGGCGACAAGGCTGCCGCCAAAGAGAAACTGCTCCCGATCAAGCTCTCATCGGACAAACGCTCGGCCACCGTCGAAGCCCTCGCGCTGACATCCGGTTCGTTCGCCGTGAGGTTGAAGAACGCGCTCGGCCTCGCCAACGATGACCCGTCGCGCACGCTCGTCGTCGATCCCGATCTCCCTCCCGGTGTGTCGCTCCACGGAAACGATGAGCCTGTCGCGGTGAGGCCCGACGACCGCCACATGGTGAAGGCCGACATCCACGACGACTACGGATTGACCGCCGTCGAACTGCACCTCGAAACCTCGACCGGCCAGAAGCGGATCGACGCCTTGCCCATCGAGGCCCTGCGCGAACGAAAGTTCTTGCACGAGTTCCCCATCGATATTGCCGACCTCGCCCTGACACCGGGCCAGGCCGTGACGTATCGCCTGCGCGCGGTCGATAACCGGCCCGTGCCACAGCCTCAGGAAACGTGGACCAAGCCGCGCACCTTGATGATCCAATCGCAGGTCACTCCCACGCCCGATCAGCAACTGGCCGAACAGCAGAAAGAGGTCGATGAACAACTGGCGAAGTTGCGAGACGATCTGGCCGACGCGAAAGAGGCGCTGCAAAAACTGCACGCCCAGACCGAGAAGGAATCGCTCCAACAAAAGAACTCCGACAAGAGCAAGCAGCTTGAACAACTCGAACGGCAACAGGCCGAGATCGTCGAGCGGTTGCAACAGCTTGCCGCCGAACTGGCTGAACACCGCCTGACCGAGAAGCTGGCCGAGAAGGCCGCCAACATCGCCGAACGCGACCTGACCGAGGCCATGCGCAAGCTGGACGAAGCGAAGAAAACGGCTGAGTCGCGCGATCAACTCGCGCCGCTCAGCCAATCCATCGACCGACTCGCCGCCGCCGACAAGCAGCTTCAAACGCTCCAGCGACAGCTCGACGAATTGCAGCGGCTCGAACAAGACCTCACCGAGCTGGACCGCCTCGCCAACAACACCGAACGACTCGCCGAGCGACTCGAACAACTCGACCAACAAACGAAAGAGGCCGCGAACCAGCAGGCCAAGGCCGACACGAAGCCCAACGCCGCGCCACCGAACAACGCAGCCGCGACCGAAGAACAGCGGCAGCAACTTCAAGCCGAAGGCGAAAAGCTCGCCCAGGAACTGAACGATCTATTGAAGAAGCATCCCGAGTTGCTCGACGCCGCGCGACAGGATCAGCTTGAGCGGCTGGAACAACTCGCCGAGCAAGCCCGCGAGTTGACGAAGCCTCAGCAACAACTGGCCGAAGCATTCCAACAAGCCGCCGAGAACGCACCCGCTTCCGCCGCGAAGCCGATGAATCAAGAGGAGGGGGAGAAAGGGAGACAAGGAGAGGGGGAGACGAAGTCGGAACCGGCCAACGGCGGTGAGCAGCCAGCAGCCAACAAGCCGATGGCCGATCAGCCGCAAACTGATTCGTCCCCTGTTTCCGAACCCAAGCCCGCGTCCGAACAAGCCAAGGCCGA
Source organism: Schlesneria sp. (assembly GCA_043738825.1). Lineage (GTDB taxonomy): Bacteria > Planctomycetota > Planctomycetia > Planctomycetales > Planctomycetaceae > Schlesneria. Next base: position 2,601 of record JAYUFF010000588.1, on the reverse strand, counting down.
GGCGGCTCAAGCAGAAGCCGGGGCGCAGGCCGTTCGCCAACAACAGCAACTCGCGCAGGAGGCGACTCGTCAGGCGCTCAAGCTCGCAAAAGAACAGGGAGCCGATTCGGAAGCGACTCAGGCTGCTGTCGAGTTCGCGAAGCGCGCGGCCGAGGCGGCTCGTCAGGCGCAGACCGGTCAACTCGACAAGGCCGCCGAGCAGGCACAGGCCGCAGCGCAGGCTGCCGAACAAGCCGCGAAGGAACTCGCCCCCGCAGGCCAGCCAGCCAACGAAAAATCTCAACAGGCCAGCGCACTCGCACAGCGGCAGGAACAGTTGGCCGAACAGTTGCAACAACTGGCTCCGTCAGAAGCGGCCGAGCGCGGTGCTCAACAACAGGGCCAGCAGCAGCTCGCGCAGGCGACCGAAGCACTGGCACAGCGGCTCGAACAAGCGGCCGAGAACCTCGCGTCATCGCCGCTCGATTCCAAGCCCTCGGGTGAGGCCGCGTCTCGCGCGCAGCAAGCGGCGAGTGAGGCGAAGCAGTCGATGCAGCAGGCCGCTCAAGCGGCGAAGTCCGACGATGCGCAAGGTGCTGCCGAACAAGCGTCCCGCGCCGCGCAGCAGTTGCAGCAAGCCGCCGAGAATGCGCAGGCCGGTCAACCAGCGACCCCCTCGAACTCCGTCGTCCCCGAGGAAGTCGCGGCCCAAGTCGCCGACGCCGTGCGTCAGTTGCAGAAGGCTCAGCAACAACTGGCCGAATCGAAGTCCGAGCAAGCCGGCTCGAATCCCTCAAACAATTCGGAACAGGGTGGTCAGCCGAGTTCTCCTCCAAACGGAAACACACCCTCGAAGGAACCGGGAGCGCCGGGCGAGGGCCAACCCTCGGGCCAGCCTTCACAGGGCAAAGGCCAGCCGGAGTCTCAGCCTTCTTCACCAGACGGTCAACCGCAGGCAGGCTCACCCGATTCCAAGTCGCAGCCCAGTCCAAGTGGTCCCTCGAAAGAAGGTTCGCCGGGAGCCAAGCCTGACGGCAATCAACCCGGTTCGCCGAAACAACCCGGCGCATCGACGAAACCGGGTGAGTCGGGGCAACCTGGCTCGGATTCAAAGCCCTCGTCCTCGGGACAGACTCAGCCGGGAGCAGGATCGCCAGCGCAGGGTGAACAACCTGGCCAAGGTCCACCGGGTGAAGGCCAGCCGGGCGGGAAGGGAGGCGGATCACAGCTCGCTCAATCGGCCGATCAGTTTCGTCAGGCCGCCGCCACGATGCGCCGCGCGCTGCATGGCGAGGGCGAAGCCGACGGCTCAAATGGACAGGGCGCACCCAAGGGTCAGGGCAAGCCGGGTCGCTCGATGCAGGCTCAGGCGAATGGTGAACCCGCTCCACCCGGTGAACCCGGCGCGGCGATGGCCAACGGAGGCGGTGAGGCCGACCCCGCTGACCTTGGTCAGCTCGACACCGAACTCAAGAAGCAGGCTCAACGCAACTGGGGCAAACTCCCCGGAAGCCTGCGCACAGAAATTTTGCAGGGAGCAAGTAAAAAGCCTCATCCCGAATACGCCAAGCAGATCAAGTCGTACTTCGAGGAGATCGCGAAGCCTGCGGTGAAAGAGAGCGGCAAGTGAAAGTGGCAAGAGTACCTTTCAAAACTAGCCCGACGCGCAAGCGAGGACTGGACGTTTGATGCTGGCGGAGCCCTCGCTTGCGCGTCGGGCTAGTTTTGGCAGGGCGAACCGAGTTCTGAAATGCGTTTCACCATCCTCGCCGTGCGTGGAGGAAGACGAGTGAAAAGTGAGAAGTGCAAAATGAAAAGTGCAAAGTGGTGGACACTCAGCAGAGTCTTCGCTTTGCACTTTTCACTTCTCGCTTTTCACTTTTCACTGTTTCTCGGTTCCTCCCACGCCGCGCCGCCGGGACCGGCCGAGCGCGATGTGGACGAAGCGATCGTCAAAGCGCTCCGCTTCATCTCCACTCAGCAGCAGCCGTCGGGAGGCTGGAACGTCGATTCGTATGGAGGCGAGGCGACCTCGGCGACGTCTCTTGCCGTGATGTCGTTCCTCGCGGCGGGGCATGTTCCCGACGAAGGACCATACGGAGAGGCGATCAACAAGGGAGTGCAGTACGTTCTCAGTCATCAGGAGCCGAACGGCCTGCTGGTTCATCGGCGCGGTCACGGGCCGATGTACGATCACGGGATCAGTTCGCTGATGCTGGCCGAGGTGGCGGGGATGGTTCCCGAACGCCAGGCCGATGCGACGAAGAAGGGCCTCGAACGGGCCACGAAGTTGATCCTCCAGTCGCAGCAGGTCAGGAAACAGAACTCGCAGTCGGGCGGTTGGCGCTATCAGCCCGAAAGCACCGACAGCGATCTGAGTGTGACGGGCTGGCAACTGCTGGCCCTGCGCGCGGCGAAGGACATCGGCACCGACGTTCCCGCCGAGAACATCGATCTCGCCATCGAGTACGTGAAGAAGTGTGCCTCGCGCGACGGACGGGGCTTCTGTTATCAGCCGGGTGGCGGTGCGACGCCGGTCCTCAGCGGAATTGGTTTGCTCGCGCTGCAGGTCTGCGGCGAAGACGACTGCGCCGAGGTTCACGGCGCGGCGGACTATCTGCG
>JAYUFF010000587.1:0-4889 GCA_043738825.1 Schlesneria sp. | reverse complement strand
TGGCCGTGAGATTGTGAATCCGTCTTCCCGTTCGCCCACAGCCACGTCGAAGCTCCGTGACCGTGGCACCCAATCGCCCAGATTCAACACGGCGATGGCCCTGTACAGTGAGCCGCCTCCGGTTGATTCCGACAGATGATCGTGCAAGTCTTGCGGCGCTGATTCATGACCGTCCCCATCCCCCATCAGATCGTCGCTTCCGTCATGACGATAAACAGCAGCCCGCGCTCTCCGAATGTGGAGGCTTTGCCGAGTCGCGAGCGCGGGACCGCTGCGGGGCCGCGCACTCAGAAGGTGCGGACGACTTTTGTGCAGGCGACCTGGTCCTTGTTGCTGTTGCCCGGTCTGCTCGGCTCACTGTTGTTGAGCCTCAGCATGGTCGCGCTGTTTCAAGTCTCTGGGCTGAGGCCGCTGTATGACACACCGCTGCCATGGGTGCTGGCTCTGACCGTGTGGCTGCTGCCGCGCGCGGCGGTCCTGCAACTGTGGCTCGACGCGCGGCGGCCGAGTGAGGCGGTGCATCTGGCCGAGATGCTGCGCGGGAGGGAAATCAACCGAGGCGAAAGACAGAAGACCCCTCACCATAGCCCTCTCCCCGCAAAGCCGGGGCGAGGGGACAGCGCCGAAGACAGAACGAAAGAGGAAGCGCACGTGACAACGCCTTCAACGAGTGCTCTCTGCCCCTCAACCTTCAACCTTCAACCCTCAACCCTCCTCTGGCGACTGCGCGATCAACCGCAGTTTCTGGCGATGAGCCTGCTTTGCTATTGGGCCTACTGCGACTTGCCGAGCGCGTACCTGTTGGCTCCGACGGGAATGGCTTCGGGGTTGGTGCGACTCTACAATTTCATGCACTTCGGCCGGTCGGCCGCCCTGTCGGCGGAAGCCTGTCTGTTTTTCAGCGCGCCGTTGGTCGGCGTGGGACTCGTGTTGTTCGCCGTTCGTTGGTGGCGTCAGTAAAGAGAAGAGAAGCCCCCTCACCCTAACCCTCTCCCCCGAAGACGGGGGCGAGGGGACCGGAGAAGAAGCCGTGACATTGTGGTCGCTCGATGCTGTTTCGTTGTCCGGTCGCCGGGTTCCTCGGTTGGATCGTGTGACGGTCGAGATTCCGCGCGGAGTGACGGCCGTGCTCGGGCCGTCGGGCGCGGGGAAGACTTCGCTGCTGAACGTGCTGGTCGGGTTCGAGTGTCCGTCATCGGGTCGCGTTGATTTTCGAGCGGCCTCGAACAAGGGGCGGCTCGATGTCTTCTGGTCTCCGCCGTCGCAGGGACTCTGGCCGCATCTGACCGTTCGCGAACACTTGCAGACCGTTACAAGTGCCGGAAACGTGGACGAACTGCTGGGGCGATTCGATCTCGGGGCGCTGGCTGATGCTCGGCCGGGATCGCTGTCGTTGGGCGAACGTTCGCGGTTGAGCGTCGCTCGCGCGCTGGCCAGTAGCGCGAGTGTTCTCGTGATGGATGAGCCGCTCGCGCATGTCGATGAGTCGCGAGTCGGTTCGTACTGGAAGGTCATCCGCGAGCAGTGCGTTTCGGCCGACACGTCACTGGTCTTCGCGACGCACTCACCCGAAGCCGCACTGCGTGAGGCGAGTCAGGTGCTGTGTCTGACTGATGGAAAACTGAGTTACTCGGGTTCGGTGCGCGATCTGTACGAAGAGCCTTCGTCGCCTGAACTGGCGGCGATGCTGGGGCCGTACAACTGGCTGACGGCCGAGGAGGCGGAACGCTGGTTCGCGGAACTCGCGATTGACCATGTCGGTGCCGAGACGTTTAGCCCCAACGCCAACGGCGTGGGCGCGCTGGAGAGTCAATCACCCACCCGCGCGCACGCCGCTGGCGTTGCAGCTAAACGTAGGGGGGGCGAGACGCTCTGCATCCGCCCCGAACGGTTGGGCGTCGAGGCGTCGTCGAACGGCAGTTTGAAAGTCGAGGCGGCTCGGTTTGCGGGGTCGAGTGCCGAAGTTGATCTCGTGGACGAGTGCGGTGGAGTGCGGCGGACGTTCGTTCATCGACCGGCTCGACCAACATTGAAGACGGGAGACCGTGTGCTGCTCAAAATGTTGATGCTGTTGCTGGCGCTGCTGCTTCTGCCCGGATGCGACTCGGGTGCCGAGCCAACTCTGCACGTGAAGCACGAAGGCTATTGGTCGATGCCGCCGGATGGCCCGCGCGTGCCGGCTCCGCGCGGGATGACGGTCTCTCCGCAGGGTGAGTACCTGGTGCTCGACAACGCCGGGCGTGTGCTGGTGTTCGACAAGGAAGGTGATCTCCAGCGGCAGTGGTGGATGCCCGACTACTCCGTCGGCAAGCCCGAGGGGATCTGCGTGCTGAAGGACGGCCGGATCGTCGTCGCCGACACGCACTATCACCGCGTCGTCTTCTTCGACCACGAAGGCCATGTCACCGGGATGTTCGGCCAGCTTGGCACCGAGCCGGGAGACTTCGTCTATCCGGTCGCGGTGATTCAGGATGCCGACGAGAATCTGTACGTCTGCGAGTACGGCAACTACAACGATCGCGTGCAGAAGTTCCGGCTCGATGGCACGTTTGTGGCCCAGATCGGCGGGTACGGAACGGGGGACGGACAGTTCCAGCGGCCGAGCGGCATGGTGTGGTTCGACGACCGGTTGTACGTGGTCGATGCGTTCAACAATCGCGTCCAAGTTTTTGGGAAAGACGGTGCGCTGGTTGCAATTCTGGGAGACTCAGACAAAATATCTGACCTTCACTACCCCTACGACATTGCGGTGAGTGAAAAAGGTGAATTGTTCGTCGTCGAATATGCGGCGGGCCGGGTGTCGAAGTTCGATCGGACGGGTAAGCTGCTCGGTCGCTACGGCACGACGGGAACGCAGGCCGCCCAGTTCTCGACCCCGTGGGGTTTGGCAATCGACAAGCGCGGCCGGTTGTATGTCTGCGACTCGGGCAACCGGCGGATTGTGGAACTGGAACTGTAGGACCGCAGATTCATGGGCCTCACCTTTGAATGGGATGACGAAAAGGCGAAGGCCAACCTGAAAAAACACGGAGTGCCATTTGAGGAGGCCAGTTCGGTGTTTGCCAGCGCATTGTCGCTGACGATTGCCGATCCCCAGCACTCGGATGAAGAGAGTCGGTTTGTGACATTGGGTGAGTCGCACCGCGGACGATTGTTGGTGGTTGTCGCGACGGATCGCGGAGACACGATTCGGATCATCAGTGCCAGGCTCGCCACACGGCGTGAAAGGAAAAACTATGAAGAAGACAGTGAAACCCAGTAGCGATCCCGAGATGCTGGCGGAATACGACTTTCGAGGCGGAGTGCGCGGAAAATATGCGGCTCGCTTTGCAGCGGGCACCAACGTCGTCGTACTGGCTCCGGATGTGGCGGAGGCCTTTCCCGATTCCGACGCCGTCAACGAGGCACTTCGTGCGCTCATGAAGATCGCCCGAAACAGCAACCAGAAGGTGACGGCTTGATGTCTGCGACACGGGCAACCGGCGGATTGTGGAATTGGAACTGTGATGGAAGAGGGTTGAACCACGGAAGAAGGCGGGCGGAAGAGGGAACCACGAATCTCACGAATCTGAAGAAAAGGCGGGGATGAAGAAGAGGCGAGAAGACTGTAAAAAATGAGGCTCGCGAGGACGGCATTCTTCGACTCTTCAAATCTTTCTTCCGTTCTTCAGATTCGTGCTATTCGTGAGATTCGTGGTTCCTCAGCCTCTTCTTTCCCTTTCGTGCCTTTGGTGTGTTTCGTGGTTCACTCTTCTTCGACTGATTTCAAACTGGCTGACTGAATGAACCGTCTGCGTCGATTCATTGCGAGCTTTTTTCCGTCGCCGCGCCGGCCTGTGGGTTGGCGTGATGCGATGCCGCTCGCGGTGTTTCTGGTGCTGTTCGCCGGTCTGTGTGCGTGGTTGGAGTTTGGTCACGTCTTGATGTTTGCCCGACCGGTGATGCTGGGGCTGGCGGTCTTCGCGCCGTGGTTCTGGTGGATGCACGTGGGCGGTTACGCGGGGTTGCCGAAGGGACGCGGAGCCGTTTCGTTGTTCGTGAGGCTGACGCTGCTCGGCCTGTTCGCGATGGTGCTGGCCGAACCGCGCGCCGTTCGGTCGCGCGACGTGATGTCGGTCGTCTTCTCGGTCGATGTCAGCGACTCGATCTACAGTGCGGACCAGGCGATCACCTACGTCACCGACACCGTGCAGAAGCACCGTCCGAAGGGGAAATCCGATGAGGCGGGGCTGGTGATCTTCGGCAAGTCGTCCGCCGTCGAGTTGCCGCCGCGCATGAGTTTCCCGTTCGAGGCTCTCAATTCACAGGTCGATCGTGGCTCGACAAACATCGAGCAGACACTTTCGCTGGCGGCGGCCATGCTGCCCGAGGACAACCAGGGGCGGATCGTGCTCGTCAGCGATGGCGTGCAGACGGAGGGGAATCTGACGCGCATCCTCGGCGATCTCAAATCGCGCGGCGTGGCGGTCGATGTCCTGCCGATCGACTACACGTACAACGAAGAGGTCTGGCTGGAGCGACTCGATCTGCCGCAACAGGTCAAGCTGGGTGAGACGTATGAGGCGGCGATGGTTCTGTCGTCGCTGTCCGACGGCAAAGGGAAGCTGGTCCTGCGCGAGAACGGCAACGTCATTGCCGAGCAGGAGGTCGATTACAAGGCGGGCAAGAACCGGTTCTCGGTCCCGATCACGCTTCGGTCGGCGGGCTACTACGAGTACACCGCCAGCATCGAAGTGCCGAAGGCTCAAGACAGCCTCAGCCAGAACAACACGGTCCTCAATTACATCTTTGTCGAGGGCGAAGGGAAGGTGCTGCTGGTCACGGACAGTGTCGGCGATCGCCGCGATTGGGAGCGTCTTGAGGCGGCGATCAAGGAGGGCGAGCGGGCG
>JAYUFF010000586.1:0-1834 GCA_043738825.1 Schlesneria sp. | reverse complement strand
CCGAGCACTTCTGGCCGGAGTATCCGAACGCGCTCTGCATCACGCCGACGACGGCCTCGTCGAGATCGGCGTCGCTGTCAACGATGATCGCGTTCTTGCCGCCCATCTCGGCGATGACGTGCTTCACACCGGCCTGCGAGCCATGCGTGGCGGCGGCCTGCTCGTTGATCATCAGCCCGACTTCGCGCGAGCCGGTGAAGGCGACCAGATCGACATCGGGACTGCCGACGAGCACCGGCCCGATGTCCTCACCGACTCCCGTCAGCAGGTTGACCACTCCTTCGGGCAGTCCGGCCGAGTGAATGACCTCCATCAGTTTGGCCGCGACGACGGACGACTGTTCGGCCGGCTTCATCACCACCGTGTTGCCCGCCGCGATCGCGGCGGTCGTCATGCCGGTGAGGATCGCCAGCGGGAAATTCCACGGTGCGATCACCGCCACGACTCCGCGCGACCGATAGAAATACGAATTCTCTTCACCCGGCAGATCGACGTGCTGCGGTTGGTCGAGTTGCTGCATCTGCCAGGCGTAGTAGCGGCAGAAGTCGATCGCCTCGCACACGTCGGCGTCGGCCTCGGCCCACGGCTTGCCACATTCGTAGACCTGCCACGCCGCGAGTTCGTAGCGCCGTGCGCGCAGCTCGCGCACGATGAGTCCCAGATACTCGGCCCGAAACTTCACCGAGGTAGACGACCATCCGGGGAAGGCTCGCCGCGCGGCGGCGACCGCAGCCTCGGTATCGTCGTGAGTCGCGGAAGCAATCTTGCCGACGACCTGTCCTTTGTGAGACGGGTTGCGCGACACGATCATCTGCCGGGCGTGAATCGCCTTCCCGCCGATGTTGATGGCGTAAGACTCGCCCAACTCGCCCTCCACTTTGTTGAGAGCGTCGAGCATCGCCTCGCGCACTTCCTCGCGGCTGAAGTCGGCGACGGCCTCGTTGATGAACTCGGGTGCGGGCGGCTGCCTCTTCACGGGCGTCTTGGTGGCGACAACGGCAGGTTTCATGAGCAAGTCCTCGATCTTCGCTTGGTCGTCGTAGCTGTGTCTTAGAAACGAATCGTTCGATGTGTTTTCGAGCAGCCGCCGGACCAGATAGGCCATGCCCGGCATGAGCTGTCCGAACGGCGTGTAGATGCGCACGCGATGGCCCAGCTCGGCAAAGGCCCGCGCCTGCTCCTCGCCCATGCCGTAGAGCATCTGAAGTTCAAACGCTCCGTCGGGAACCTTGAGCTGCTTCGCACAGGCCAGCGCGTGAGACAGGCTCCGCAGGTTGTGACTGCCGAACGCGGGCCGCAGCAGCTTGTAGTTTTCGAGCAGCAGCTTCGTCAGACGCTCATAGCTCTCGTCCGACTGCCACTTCTGTTGGAAGACGGGAACCGGCCAGTTGCGACTCGCCGAGACCACCGTCTCGTAGTCCCAGTAGGCTCCCTTTACGAGCCGGACCCAGACCGAAGTCCCGCGCTGTTTCGACCAGTCGAGCAACCCGGCGAGGTCTCGTTCCGAATCGGGCAGATACGCCTGCACGACGATCCCCACGTCGGCCCAGTCGCGGAACTCCTCTTCGAGCAGCGTCTGCTTGAAAATGTCGAGCGTCAGATCCTTGTACGAGTACTGCTCCATGTCGATGTGAACGTAGGCGTGCTGCGCGCGGGCGGCTCGCAACAGCGGTCGCAGCCGGGCTTGTACGGCCTCCGTGGTCCCCTTCGCATCGGCGGGGCGGAAGTGACTGACCAGAGCCGACAGTTTGATCGAGACGTTCACCCGTGGCAGCGGTCCCTCGTGATCGCAATCGACCTGACGGTACTCGGGCCACGAGTTGACGACCGGAGC
>JAYUFF010000585.1:0-4901 GCA_043738825.1 Schlesneria sp. | reverse complement strand
TTCGGTGTAGAGCTGGCTCATCGCCTCCGCATCGGCCAGCTCCGTCTTTTCGACCGCCGTGGCATCGGCCTTGTCCTTGAGCGTCGCAATCCGCGCGTCGTTCTCCGACTTCTGCTCCTCGCGCTTGGTCAATTTGGGATACATCGCGGCGAGCCGAGCATCGACGATGAAGCCGTACCCGCGAACCACCTTGTCCATCGCCTGCCCGTCGCTCTCGGGGATGTGGCCCGGCAGGATGTCGTGGTCGAATTTCCCCTTGTACTCATAGCTCTTCACGCCGAGGAACACGCAACCGAGCAACAACGTGTAGAGCATGTACCACCACGCTTTCGCAAACTTCTGACCCAGCAGGGCATCATGCGAAACCACCACGAAATAGCTCGACAGAATCAGCACAAACGTATTGAACCCGCCCCAGCCAATCAGGATGTGAGTGACCTTCGTGTCGGTCGGCCAGCCGGGCGAACCCATTCTCAGCACGATGTAGGTGCCGATGAAGGCCGTGAAAAACATGATCTCGGTGCCCAGAAAGAGCCACATGCCGAGCTTCGAGTTGTCGATCGGAATGCCCATCTTCAGCGCGGGGGCGGGACTGGTATGCGTCATGTCGTTGTCATCCACCGTCTAAAACCAGGTTGTCACTGTCACTCTTACTTTTGGCCGTCAGCCGAAAGCCGACAAGCTGAATGCTGATTCATCGTTCTTTCGCTTTGCCTGCTCCAAGTCCAACCAACGCTCACGCCCCCGGCAACCAGCCCAGCAGACGCAGGTGATCCCACGTCAGCACGATCAACACCAGCGGCAGATACACCAGCGATGTCCACAGCACCCGCCGGGCACTCTCACGAGTCTCGTCACACGCGAACTGAATCGACGCGAGCAGATACACGAGCCCCAGCACCAGCGCCGTCGCCGAATAGGCCAACCCCGCCAGACCGAAGTAAGCCGGCAACAAACTGACCGGAATCAACCCGAGGGCATAGCCCACCGCCAACAAACCCGTCACGTGAGGCAGCGACCGACCGGCCGGAAGCATCCGCAGTCCGGCGGCACAATAGTCGTCCTTGTGCAGCCACGCGATGGCCAAAAAGTGAGGGAACTGCCACAGGAACAGCACCCCGAACAGCGATGCGGCCGACCAATCCAGACGACCTCCCGCCGCCAGCCAGCCGAGCACCGGAGGCAACGCACCGGGGATCGCCCCCACCGCCGTACACAACGACGTGACCCGCTTGAGCGGCGTGTAGACTCCCGCATACAACACGAACGCGAGGGCCGTCATCGCCGCCGTGGGCCCGTTCACGAAGGCCGCCAAATACGCCGTCCCCACGGTTCCGCACACGAATCCCAGCGTCAGCACTTCCACCGGACTGAGCCGTCCCGACGGCAGCGGCCGGTTCATCGTCCGCCGCATCCGCCCGTCGGTCTCTCGTTCGATCCACTGGTTCACAGCCGAAGAACCCATCGCGACGAGGGCGATTCCGAACCACGCATGCAGCAGCGTGACGGCACTCCACGCTCCGTCGATGCCGAGCAGAAAACCGACCGTCACCGTCAGCAGCACCATCAGCGAGATGCGCGGCTTGGCGATCTCAGTGTAATCGGCCACTCGCAATGCAATGGCACTCGACAGATCAAGCCTCACCGGCTTGGCGACGTTCGGACGAACCGATGCGGGAGCAATCGCACTCATGTCGCGACTCCCATCAGCGAGGCACCGAACTTAGCGGATCGATCCGTCTCGCGGCGATCTGACATCGGCAGCACCGAGTTCGCGCAGACGACTGACACGACCGACACCATCAGGGTCAGCATCCCCAGCACCTTGTGCAGCGAGCAAACCACGATCTGGCTGACCGACTCCTGCGCGGCCACCACGCCCCACGAGGGAACCCCGTAGCGCACGTACCACGTCGCCAGTCCGAGCAGCACCTGCGAGACAACCAGTCCGACCAGGACCATCGCACACCGCTTCAGCAGCACCGACTCGGAACTTCTCACCACGAACGCGAACGCCAAAGCCGCCACCAGCGGTGCGATGGCAAACCACGGATGCAGGTTCCACGCCCAACCGAGCTTCAGGTGACGGAGCACCCCACCCAGAAAATACTGCACTCCCATCAGCGAGGCGGTGATGACCGCCCCTGCCAACGCAACCCGTCCTGCCGCATACGACGACATGCGCGATCGCGAATCCCAACCGACGCTCGTCACCAGCACGAAGACCGCCATCAGACTGAAGACGGCTGCCGCGAAGTCACCGTGGAGGAGGGCCAGCGTTTCCTTGCCGAGCAGCACTCGCGCCCCCCCCAACATCCCCTGAACGAACACGACCCCGAAGATGGCCGTCGCGAGCCGCTTGGCCGCTCGACCACACGACACACGCCACGCGAAACCCGCGAGGGCCAGGCTGAGCAAGCCAATCGTCATTCCGGACAACCGATGCAGATGCTCGGCAAACTGGTCTCGATCGGCGGACAGCAACGGATAGGCCAGCATGCTGTAGCCGTCGGACGACGGCCAGTCGGCGAACACCATCCCCGCCTTCAGCGTGGTCACGAACGCCCCCGTGGTCACGGGCAGCAGCAACGTCAGCGTTGCCGTCAGCCACGCAAACCGATGGAGCCAGCGACGGGTGGTCGGAGGATTCATGACGGGCAGGCAGGGGACGAATCTGTTCGGGGACGGAATCAATGGCCGGTGTAATGACCGTCGTGGGCGACCCGCTGGGCGAGCGGCACGTACTCGGTCTGCATCAGGAAATCCTTCTCGCCGCTGACCGGCGAGCTGTACTCGTAGGGACCGTGATACACGATCGGAGGGATGTCAAAGTTCCCGTGACCCGGTGGCGAGGGAGCCGACCATTCGAGGCCGTTCGCGTTCCAGGGGTTCCGGCCGCACTTGGGTCCGAAGAAAATGCTGAAGAAGAAATTGCCGAGCAGCAGTAATTGAGCAAAGCCCATCACGATGGCCGACGCCGTAATGAACTGATTGAGCGGCAGCAGGTGTTCCAAATACGGGAAGTGGTACGGATCGGCATACCGGCGCGGCATCCCGGCGATCCCCAGCATGTGCATCGGGTAGAAGGTGCAGTTGAACGCGATGAACGTGATGACGAAGTGAATCTTGCCGACCGTCTCGTTCATCATCCGGCCCCACATCTTGGGGAACCAGAACTGAATGGCACCGAAGACGCCAAACAGGGTCGCCCCGAAGATCACGTAGTGGAAGTGAGCCACGATGAAGTAGGTGTCGTGGATGTAGATATCGACCGGCACGGCGGCCATGAAGATGCCGCTCAAGCCGCCGATGATGAACATCGACACGAACGCGACACAGTTCAGCAGCACGGTGTTGAATTGAATCCGTCCGCCCCAGATCGTGCCGATCCAGTTAAAGGTCTTCACCGCCGAAGGCAACGCGATCATCATCGTGCTGACCATGAAGGTCATGCCCAGCGCGGGGTTCATCCCACTGATGAACATGTGGTGGCCCCAGACGATGAAGCCGAGACCGGCGATGGAGGCCATGGAGTAAATCATCGGCTTGTAGCCGAAGACCGGTTTGCGACACATGCAGGCCAGCATGTCCGAGACCATCCCCATCGCGGGCAGCAGCATGATGTACACCGCCGGGTGCGAGTAAAACCAAAACAGATGCTGCCATAGCAACGGCTGGCCACCACCAATCGTCGGAGCCGCATTGTTGACGACGATCCCGGCGGGGATAAAGAAACACGTCCCGAGCAGTCGGTCGGTCAACATCATGGCACCGGCCGCCGTCAGCACCGGCAGGGCGAAGGCCTGCAAGATCGCGGTGATAAACATCGACCAGATCGTCAGCGGCATCCGAAACAGCGTCATGCCGGGTGCCCGCATGTTGATGATCGTGGTCATGTAGTTGATTGAACCCATCATCGACGACACGCCCACAAACGTGACGCCCGCCAGCCAAAACGTCTGGGCGTGGCCCGAACCGGGAGCCGCCTGCGGTAACGCCGACAGCAGTGGATACCCCGTCCACCCCGCAGCCGGTCCGCCGCCAAAATAGAAGCTGGCTCCGAAGAAAAAGATCGCCGGCCACATGAACCAGTAGCTCAGCATGTTCAGGACGGGAAAGGCCATGTCGTCCGCGCCGATTTGCAGCGGGATCAGGAAGTTCCCGAACGCCCCCGCCAGAATCGGAATGATCACCAGGAAGATCATCACGGTGGCGTGCATCGTGAACAGCATCGTGTAAGTTTCGGGGGAGATCTGGCCTCCATCCGTCTTGAAGAATAAGTCACCCAAGATCGGCATGTATTCCCACGGGCGAGCCAGTTGCCACCGCACGCCCAGCGCCAGCGCACCGCCCACAATCAGCATGATCAGAGTCGTGCAGAGAAACTGCATCCCGATCATCTTGTGGTCGGTCGAGAAGACATACTTCGAGAGGAAGCTCGGCTGGTGATGGCCGTGTCCGTGATCGGCGTGCCCTCCATGACCAGCAGAGTCGCCATGTTCGACGGTGGGATGCAGCGTACTCATGATTCTTTCGCCTCTCGGCAGAACAAACTGCGGCCGGTTGGCCGCGGAACTCTTCGTTTCATCATCGACTTGTCCCCTCGCCCTGGCCTTGCGGGGAGAGGGTTAGGGTGAGGGGGCTTTTTCACACCGGTTTCAACCCGGCGAAGCGGTCACTCACTTCTCTTCCACGGGCTTGCGGAATCCGTCATCGAACTGCTCGGCCGAGACTCGTTCTTTCCAGGCATCGAACTCCTCGTCAGGCTGAGCGACCAGCTTGGCCTTCATCTTGTAGTGGCCCCAACCGCACAACTCGGCACACAGCATTTCGTACTCGCGATTCTCGAGCGCATCGAACCAGACGGGAATCTTCAGGCTGGCCACCGCGTCCTGCTTGAT
>JAYUFF010000584.1:0-1837 GCA_043738825.1 Schlesneria sp. | reverse complement strand
GTGACCGTGGCACCCCGAAAACAAGACTTTTCTTTCCGGATAGCCTCTCAGAGGACGGGCAAGCGGGACGCATACCCTACGTTTTTCCACAGGCCGCTGAATGGCCGGTCGCTACCATGTTCCTTGTGCGCGTCTCCTTTCATGGCAGATTCAGGTTGCTCTGATCTAATGCCGCCGCGCTGTGGTTACAATCGGCCCGCGTGCGTCGAAACCGGATTCACTCTGCGAGGGTAAACTCAGTCGCCAACGAACTGCCGTCGGATCGCGTTCTCAAACCTGTTCACTTGCTCGGGATGCCTTTCATGCTGACAACCCACTTCAACTTCCGGCCCGTTCGTCACGCTTTGACGCTCGTGCTGACGACCGCATTGGTTTTGAGCGGCCTCACCATCGGATGGCCCTCAACGGCGAACGCGGAAGGCGAACGCTCCAATGAGATCGACTATCCGCTGGTGTTGATCAACTCGGCCAGCGTGCAGCGGCTGCGCAACAGCGCGGGCTTCATGTTTCAGACCGCTCAGCAGCAGACCAAGCTCGATGGCCTCGACCCGTGGATGGAATCGACCCTCAAGGACTTGAAGGGGATCGACCGCGACAGGCCCTTCGGCTTGATGCTGTATCTGGCTCCCGGTCTGCTCGGCGCACCGGTCGGCATCTCGTACATCCCGGTCACGAATTTGGATGAGGCTCTCACCACGCTGGCCTATGGCACGGGAACGATCACTCCCGTGGACGGCAAGTCGGGACGACACGAGATCAGTTACGGTGAGCGCTTCAAAATCCGCACGCTGCATCGCGGCGGTTACGTGTTCCTCGTTGGACCCGACGGAAGTGAAGACGCTCTCGATCGCAACTTCCCCGATCCGGCCAAGCTCACCGCGCGGCTGTCGAGTCAGTACGACATCGCGATCTCGCTGCTCATCAAGAGCATCCCGCCGGGCATCAAGACCATCTTCGTCGAGTTCCTGAAGAATCAATCTCAGGCCGAGTTCCAACAGAAGGACGACGAACCCGAATCGTCATACCGCCTGCGCCGGGCAAACGGAGAGAGCTGGCTCGAACTGGTCGATAAAGTCGTCAATCAGGGAGAGGAGCTGACAATCGGTGGCCGCATGGACCCCGAGCAGCATCGCGCGTACATCGACTTCGAAATCGCCGGCACCTCCGACAGCAAGCTCGCCAAGTTCTTCCAGGACATGGCTGGCAAGCGGACTTACTTTGGCAACCTGATTCAGAACCCCGCGACGCTGACGATGTCGGTGTCGTGGCTGCTCGACGCCAAGCAGCGCGGGCTGTTCTCGCAGTTCTTTGAAGTCGCCAAGAAAGAGATCGCCGACCGAGCCGACAAAGTAGGCGTGGCGAACGTCGCCCCCATCATCGATCCGATCTTCAAGGCACTGCTCGCCTCGGCCGAGACCGGGCACATTGACGGCTTCGTCCAGATCGTCGGTGACGAACCGGGACGGTACGCGATGATCGGCGGCACAAAACTGACGGCCAGCCGCAACCTGCCGACTCAGATCAACGACCTGCTGCAATTCGTGAAGGACAACCCGAACGGAAACGAAACGATTCCCAAGCTGGAGTTGGCGGCTGATTCGATCGATTCGCATCCGGTTCATCGCATTCAGCTCACGCCTCCCGACAAGCCGGGCCAGAAGATGTTCGGCGAGTCATCGCACCTCTACCTGTACGCGACTCCTCAGGCGGTCTGGTTCGCGTTCGGAGGCGACGCGGCGATGGACGCCCTCAAGGAAGCAGTCGCCCAAACCGCGTTGCCTCAAGACCCGATGCAGAACCGCAATCGAATCCCCTTCCAATTCGTGACGCATGCCAA
>JAYUFF010000583.1:0-1837 GCA_043738825.1 Schlesneria sp. | reverse complement strand
CAATCGGTGCGTTCCGAAGACTCCACGCACCCTACGCGCTACGCGCTCACCGAATGGTTGACGGTTGAGACGGATGGCGGCGGGGAAGCGTTGTCTGTCCCTCTCAACCCTCAACTCTCAACCATCAACCCTCACACCTTGACCGGCTTGCCCGTCGCGATGCTCTTGGCCTCCGCGTGACACAACTTGAGTGCATCGCGAGCCAACTCACCGGACAACTGCCTGGGTACTTCACCCGTCTTCACCGCATCGACCGCCGTCTGCAACTCGGCGGTGAAGGCCGAGCACCATTCGCCGCCACCCTTCAACTTCGGCTGCTTGGCCTTGCCTCCTTCGATCACCGTCAATGGACGATCCGGGCACCACTCGCCACCCACCGTCCCGGCGCTGTACATCAGCGTGGCCTTCTCCAAGAAGATCTCGAAGCCGTGGCCAAACGCCAAGCCGTCGGCGGCGATTCCGCCACTGACGGCACTCACCGCCACCGACGCATCGTCATAGAGGTACTGAGTGTGAACATGGTTCACGTATCCCTCCTCCAGAATTCCGCGTGAGAAGACTTGCTGAGGAACTCCGCACGCCAGGCTGATAAAGTGGTTGTCGTGAATGTGCAGGTCGATCCCCCAGCCGCCCAGCTTGCGGAAGTCGGACATGTCGCCCGACCACTTCGGCGGCGAGATGACTCGACGAAAATGAGCCGCTCGCAGCTTGCCGTACTTTCCGGACGCAATCGCTTCGGCGGCGAACTTGAACTCGGGGAAGAAAGGCAGCACCTGTGCAACCATCAGAATCCGGCCCGTCTTCCGAGCGGTGGCCACCATCCGGTCTGCCGCCTTCGGGTCGATGGCAATTGGCTTCTCGACCAAGACATGCTTGCCTGCCTCCAGCGCGGCGATCACGGCGTCCTCGTGCCGGTCGTTGGGGAGGCAGATGTCCACCAAGTCGATCTCGGGATCGGCGAGCATCTCTTGGTAGTTGTCGTAGGCATTGATTTTGGTCAGGTCCAGATTCGGCCCACGAGGACCGAAGTTGCCCTGAATCGAAGTCCAATCCCCGATCAGCTTCTCCAAGTTTCGGGAGCAGATCGTGGTAACGGCAGCTCCCTTCAGCTTTGACCCCGAGATTTTCCCCTTCTCGGAAATCTTGTTGGCCCCCGCGAAGTGAGCCCAACCCATGAATCCAATCCCGACAATCCCAATTCTGACCATTGACGAGGCTCCCCTTCCGCCGATCCAACCCGATACGCGACCGACCGTGATCACTGCGGCCTAGCATCCAAACGACCGGCTGGAGAATCAAGTCAGCAAGGGACTTTCGGCATTCAGCGGATGCAGTACGAACGACTTGGAGCTTCTCACTTCCAGACAACACGACGACTGCCCGAAATCTACGCACAGGAGCCGTGCCTGCTTTTCGGGCAGCGTGCGGAAATGGAGTTTCTCACTTCAAACGGGCCATTTCCTTGGCGTCGAGCTACCGCCGCCGCCTTGCCCTGCTAGCCAGGCTGCTCAATCCAGATCGTTGAGAAATCTGACGGCCTCGCGTTTTACACTGGATTTTCTGTGCGTGCGGTTGTTATCTTTCCGACCACGTATTCCGGTTGACGACACTGTTCAGGGGCTGTTCATGCGGCGTCCCGCCTAGCAGGTGGCTTGCGAGTGTCGGCGACAACTGGAACGGCGAGTCAGGATGACGGTCAACCGAACAGGTTGGCTGCTCGCAAAACACATGGAAGGTAATTGGACCAAGAAAGGGGTGGTCGAATGCTCGTGCTCTCTCGAAAGCCCGGTGAGAAGATTTTGATCGGCGACAATGTGTCCGTGACGATCGTCCGCAT
>JAYUFF010000582.1:0-13008 GCA_043738825.1 Schlesneria sp. | reverse complement strand
CACCAAACAAGTCAGACACAACCGCCACCGCGAACCGACACTGGCAAACCTTGTAAAAATGTGGGTAAGTTCAAGGCTTGAAGCAAGCCGGGCCACCCCAAACGGGAACGGGAGAAATTGGACTGGTTCCGCAGACACCTGCGTCTGCGCGGCGGCATCCCCTCGGCCGACACGTTTGCGCGCGTGTTCCGGCGGTTGGACCCCGACGAGTTCCTGCGTTGCCTGTCGTCGTGGGTCGAGTCTCTGCGCACGCGGATCTCGGGCGAGGTCGTGGCCATTGATGGCCAGACGTTGCGCGGCAGCGACGACCGCGCGTTCGGCGGTCGCGGCCCGCTGCCTCTGGTGCGGGCGTGGGCCACGAAGAATCGCCGCGTGCTCGGCCAGCAGGCGTGCGGGGAGGAGTCGAACGCGACCCCGAAAGTTCAGTACGCCTACGAGGACGGCTCGAACAACACGATCCTCGCGACCACGCTGACGTACCCCAACGGCCGCGAACTGACCTACGACTACGGCACCGCCGATGAGATCAGCGACGCCAGTTCGCGCATCGCCTCGCTTATCCTGAGGCCAATGCTGCGAACAAATCTGAACGCCCCACTGCGATGCAATCAACGTGGCTCGCACGGCAAAAATGGTCTTTCCGTCGGTAATGATCCGAGAACCCCATTCACGATTCGTTGTCACCGGAGAGAGACCCTCATGAGCGAAGCCCCTCGCCAGTGACACCTGCGCGTGATCTCGGACGAGAATCATCGACAGTGGTTCCAGCAGATTTGGAACGGCCTCACGGGAGCCTCGACCAAACGTCATCTCGCGCCCTATCCGGTTGAACTCGTAGAGCGACTTGATCGGATGTTTACGGCACGAGTGGTCTGAGGATTGGCTGACTTTCCTGGCGTGCGGCGACGCCAGCTCTGCCGGTCCAGTCCTGCGACAGCCAGATCACGGCCGTGCCGTCGCGACTGCCGGTCAGCACCTGTCGTCCGTCGGGTGAGAACGTCACGCTGGTCACGTCTTCCGTGTGACGGCTCAGCGTGAGAATCTCTTTGCCGGTCTTCGCGTCCCATAATTTGGCCGCCTGGTCCTGGCTGCCGGTGATGACGCGCGCCATGTCCGGTGAGAAGCCAACCGATGTGACGCTCGCCGTGTGACCGGACAGTGACAGCAGATTCTCGGCCGTCTCGACGTTCCAGACGCGCGAGGTTTTATCCTCGCTGCCGGTGACGAGCCAGCGTCCGTCCTGCGAGAACTCGGCACACAGAACCGCATACTCGTGGCCCTGGAACTCACGGACAAATTCCCCGGAGCCGGCCTTCCACAAACGAGCGGTCGCGTCGCTGGAGGTCGTCACGATGAACTCGCCGTTTGGCGAATAGGTGGCCGACCGCACGCGGTCCTTGTGACCTGCCAACGACAGGGTGATTTCGCCGGTCTCGACGTTCCACAGCTTGGCGGTCCCGTCGTCGCTCGCGGTGAGGACGGTCTGGCCATCGGGAGAAAAGACCGCCGTGTTCACGAAGCTGGTGTGTCCCCCTTCGAGTTTGCGAATGACTTTTCCCGTCTGAGCGTTCCAAATTTTGGCCGAGTTATCCCAACTGCCCGTCACGATCAGATCGCCCTTCGCAGAGAAGCGGGCCGACGCCACGGCTCCGTGCGGACTGAAGCTCATTTTTTCGCGACCGGTCTTCACGTCCCACAGCCTCGCGTCGCTGCCGCCCACCGTCAGCACATCGTCCGTGCCGGGCAGAAAGGCCGTGGACCACAGCAGTCCGCCGTGCAGTTTGAGATCCACGAGCGGCCCGAGTTTTCCACCGGGTTGCGGCGACTGAACCTCGCGCCCCGACTCCAAATCCCACAGCCGAACCGTCCGCTCTTCCGAGTTCGCGGTCAGCAATCGCTGGCCATCGGACGAGACATTCAGTGAGAAGATGTCTCCCTCGAACGGACCGAGCGTCTGCGTGATCTTCGCGTCGCCGGTGTTCCAGACTCGCAGCTTGCGGTCGGCACAGCTCGTGACGATCGAGTCACCGCCGGGGATCGGCTGCATGGCAAGAATACTGTCGGGATGCTTGAGGATCAGTTTGGTCAGTTCCTGTCCCGTGGCGACATCCCACTGACCGATGGTCTTGTCGCCGCTGGCCGTCAGCACGCGCGAGCCATCCGACAGAAACGCGATCGCCGAAATGCGGCGCGAGTGACCATCCAACTTCGCCACGACGCGGCCCTCGTCGATGTTCCACAGTTTGACGCGTCCCTTGGTATCGCCCGTCGCGAGCAACCGATCATCGGGCGAGAACGCCACCGCCGTGACTTCCGCCAGGTGAGCCTCAAACTTCTTCAATCGCCGTCCGTTCGAGGCGTCCCACAACTGGGCCGACTTGTCATCACCACCGGTGGCGATCCACTTCGCATGGTGCGAGAGAGTCGCCGCCGCACTGCGACCGCTGCGATCCAGGCGGAAAAGCTGACCACCGGTGCCCACGTCCCAGATGCGAGCCGTGTTATCGACGGCCGCCGTCAACAGACGCCTGCCACCCGGAAAGAACACGGCTGTTGAAGCGAGATAGGCGTGGCCTTCCGCCAGCGTCAACCCGGGTTCGCCCGTGAGGGCGTTCCACGTGCGAGCGGTTCGATCGCGACTGGCCGTGATGACCTGTGTCTGATCTTGTGAGTACGCCGCCGCCAGCACCGCATCCGCGTGGCCATCGAGCACCCGGCCCTTCAAGGTGCGAATCTCTTCGTAGCCCGCGATGCTCCATTCGCGCACCGTACTGTCGTGCGCGGCCGACAGAATCCGCCTGCCGTCCGACAGGAACGCCGCCGCCTGCACACGACCCCCGTGTCCGCGGAAGGTCTTCAACGCCTGAGCCGCTTCAAAATCCCAGACGCGGACGGTGTTGTCCTGACTGCTGCTGAGCAGCAGCGAGCCGTCGGGCGAGAAGCCCACCGAACGCACGGCATCGGTGTGACCGTCAAACGCACGGAAGTTGGCCGGAGGAACCACCGATCCTTCGGCGAGGTTCTTGTAATCGAACGGCTTCACGTCGTCGGGACTCCACGCCAGCACGCGACGATCATAGCCGGCCGTGACAACCTGCCGGCCATCGGGTGAGAAAGCCGCCGAGAACACCGGGCCACGATGGCCCGTGAAGGCCGGTGAACGCTTGTCCGATCCCACGTCCCACACGATCGCAGTGCCGTCCTGCCCCGAGGTGACGACGCGGCGTTCGTCGGCCGAGAACGCGGCCGACCAAACCCACCACGTATGACCCGCGAACTTGCGAACTTCCTTCCCGGACGCCACGTCCCACAAACGAGCCGTCTTGTCATAGGAACTCGACAGCAGGCGCGAGCCATCCTTCGAGTAGGCGATGCTCAACACGGCATCCTCGTGCCCCTTGAGGACTTTGACCCGCAGACCCGTCGCGATGTCCCACACCTGGATGAAGCCCGCCGCGTCGTTGCCGCCCGTCGCCAGAAACTGACCGTCCGGTGAGAAGGCAACCGCATGCACATACTCGCCGCCGTGCTTCAGAGTCTGGAGCGCCTGTCCCGACTCGCGATCCCAAATCCGAGCCGTTCCATCCCAGCCACCCGTCGCAAATCGTTTGCCGTCTTTGGAGATCGCCAGCGCGTCGAGCGGCGACTGCGCAGCGAAGGACCGCTCACTTTGCGAACACAGGTGCATGAGTCGGCCCCACTCCCAGTTGCGGAGTTCGGGCTTGCAGGTCTTCAACACTTCACGCGCGGCGTCGAAGGCATTCTTGTCGATCTGCGAGGCGGCCAGCCCGATCTTGGAAATGTAGGACTCGTACTCTTCCTTCTCCTTGGCCAGTTCGGCCTTCTCGCGCTGCGCAACGGCTTCCTTCTCGGCTTCGATGGCTGCGAACTTGGCCTTCTCTTCTTTCTTTTGCGATTCTTCAGCGGCCAACTTGGCTTTTCGTTCCTCTTCGGCCGCCGCTTCCGCCTTCATTCTCTCGGCGACGGCGATCTGGCGTTGAGCATCGGCTGCCTCACGCTGTTTGACGGCCTCCTTCTCGGCCGCGATGGCCACAATCTTCGCCTTCTTCTCCTCTTCCGCCGCCGCTTCCGCTTTGGACTTTTCGTTGAGCGCGACCTGCTCCGCATTGGTGGCGCGAACGGCCTCGGCCACGGCCTTCTGTTGCTCGGTCCGAATCCACGCCGCCGCACCCGTCACAATCACGAGGACGGCCGCAACCAGTCCCATCGCCGCGCGTTTCAGGACCACCAGTCGCTTCTGCCGCGCGACGCGGTCGTTCTGAGATTCGACCAACTCCTTTCGCAGGATTGCGTGGTCCGGATTGGCTTCGTCGAGCAGCGACAGACCGAGATCGAAGTCTCCCTTCCGCTTCGCGCTCCCCGCGTAAGCCAGCTTGGCCTCCGAGATGCCAACGGCGGCCCGTTTGTTCCCCGACCACAGCTCGTGCGCCTCCTGAAGGCCGAACAAGGCGCGCGAGTAATGCTGATAGTCGTCGGTCTGCCGAGCCTCCTTCAGATCGTCCTCGGCCCGCGACGAAAGCAGGATGCTCTCCGAGTGAGACTGATAGTCGCGAATCGCCGCTTGCAGTCCCTTCACGTCCTGGTAGCGGTCCTTCGGTTCGGTGGCCATCGACTTGAGCGCGATCTCAATCAACTCGCCGGTTTTGTCGGTCGGTGCGATCTCGTTGCGCGCGGCGGCCATCAGGCACTTCATCGCGTTCTTGGCGACGTGCGGCGGGTTGCCCGTAAGGATTTCATACAGGATCGCCCCCAGCAGATAGATGTCGCTGGCGGGACTGATCTTGTCGATCGGGCCGGTCGCCATCTCGGGGGCCATGTAGGCCGGCGTGCCGCCCATCGAGGCCGTGTCCGTGATGCTGCGCGACTTGCGGAAGCCCTTGAGCGGATGAGCCAGACCCCAGTCCATCACGAGGACTTCGCCGAACTCACCCAGCATGATGTTTTCGGGCTTGAGGTCGCGATGGACGATGCCGCGCGCGTGCGCGAAGCCGATCGCGTCGCCCGTGCGCATCAGGATGTCGAGGTTTTCGGCGAGCGATTTCTGGTCAATCACCTTCAGCCACGGAGTCCCCTGCACCTTCTTCATCGAATAAAACAGGTTGCCCTGCGCGTTCGCACCGACATCGTAAATCGGCACGATGTTCGGGTGATCGAGATCGCCGGTCACGACCACTTCCGCCAGGAACTTGGCCTTCTGTTTGTCGTTCGTCGCGGCGGCTCCCTTGATCATTTTCAGGGCCACGTTGCGGTCGATCGAAGTCTGTCGGGCATCGTAGACGATCCCCATGCCACCCTCGCCCAGCACCTTGATCAGTTCGTATTCGGGGTCGTTGCCGCCGTAGACGACGCTGCCCATGTCCTTCGATTCGACGAGCGACTTGGTCTTGATGACCAACGTCTGCTTGGGGGCTTTGACGTGACGGGCTTCCTTGGCCTTCAGTGTCATGTCGGGGCGGGCACCCTCCTGTTCGCTCTCGCCGCCCCAGACGGACTCCATCGTTTTCAACAGCGACTCGGGAACGTCTTCGGAGACAAACGTCTTGTCCGCGCCCGCATCGGCCGCCGCGTCCGTGTCGAACGAATCTCCGACGTAGGTCTTCATGTTTGCTTCGGCATCGTCGGCCGCAGCGAACTCATCGGACACCATCGTCTTGTCGGAGCCGCCCGGTTCCTCGACCGACGGGAAATTGTCCGACGCCATGGTCTGGTCGGCATCATCCTCGTCGGCATCAGGACCGCTGTCCGAGGCCATTGTGGACGAGGGGTCCTCACTGAACTCATCCGAAACGAACGTCTGCGCGCTGGCGTTCTCGTCGGAGTCCGATGATCGGCTGTCGAACCCCGTGTCGGGCTGTTGCAATTGGTGCGACGACGAGGCGGTTGCGAACGGAGACTCCCCTGAATCGACGCTCGAATCGACGAAGTCGTCCGAGAGGAATGTCTGTTCTGAACCGGAGCCTGTTCCCGGCCGGGGGGCCGAATCATCCGGAGTGTAGTCGGACAGAAACGTCTGCTCCGAACCCGAGGCCGCCGGCGGTTGAGGCAACTGCGACCGAGCGGCTTCGCGCAGTGAGGCCTGCGCGTTCTCGGGGATTTCATCCGAGATGAACGTCTGTGCCGAACCGGCTTTGGAAGCCTCGGCCGCAGCCGCACCACTGACCGTGAACGGGTCGATCGTATCGGACGAGGGGTCTCCACTGCGCCGCTCGAACAGCAGCGACGAATCGCCACTCCCCCCGAGGTTCTTGCCGCAGTGCGAGCAGACACCCGTGACCAGATCCTGGCCCATGACCCGCTTGTGACACGCCGGACACTTCAACATGGCAATTCTCCGTGCGGTGGAAGGCCTCAGGTTGAGAGTCGATGGTCGCGGGTTGAGGGTCAGAATGGGAGTCGTCTCTGACACTCCACCTTCGACCCTCCACCATCAACTTCTTCTCTGCCCCCCCCCACCATCAACCCTTGTTCGTGTACTTGCGGAACAGCCGAGCCGCGCGACTCAGTTTGGCCGAGACCTGCTGCACCGCTTGGTGGACATCTGCCGAGGTCGAGGTCGCTCCGACGAGAACGGCCGCCGCCCCAATCAACATCACCGATCCACCCGCCAGCGATTGATCGTCACCACTCGACGCCGAGACGCTCGTTTCCGTGGCAGCGTCCGCAACCAACGGCAACTCGTCCGTTGACCACTCGGCCCGATCGGCCATGTCGTCCGACACTCGCTCGGCCCGCTTCCACGCGCGGCGCGCGGCCATTGACGACCAGTTGTTCCACGACGTGCGCGATCCGTCGTCGATGTAACTCGCCTGCGTGGACGAGTCGTCGTGCGAACCAGCCTCGCCTTTGAACGGCTTCTCGGCTGGCGGCAGCACCAGCCTGGCCGAGTCATCTCCACCAGCCGCCTCAATCGCCTGTTCGGCATCGGCAGGCTCGTCCGCCACATCATCAACCATCACTTCCATCTTGGCCTTTGCCGCCGAGGGCGGCCGATCACTCGCGTCGGACTCGTCGGCGATCTTGCCCTCCCGCACTTCAAACTCCAGCAGCAATCGCTGACGCTCTTCGCCCTCCTCCTGCAATTGGAAGCGGAACTTGCCGTTCGGCAGCTTGCCGATGACTTCGAGCAGGTTGTCGAGCACCCTTTCCGGCAGCACGACTCGCTGTTGAACTTTTCCGTCCGGCGACAGAACCTCGATGCTGACCAATCGCTCGGAAGCCACCGACTCGTCGGAACGAACCGACTCGATGCGAAGCGTCGATCCGTCGGACAACTGCACCCCCGACTGGTGCAGCACTTCGAGGAACTTCGGTGCCTCCGGAAGTGTCAGGAAAACCACGGGCGGCGTCACGTCGAAGACGAACGACGCGAGCCCCTCACCCGGCGTGTCGGCCTTGGACGAGGCCGGTGTGGTGTTCTTCTCGACGGTGGCCTCGGACAGCCGGATGTTGGGTTCCTGGAGCGTGTTTGGATTGTGGGCGACGCCTGGTGTTTGAGGGGCATTGGGATCCTGCTGGATCACCAGTTTGATCTGTATCGGAGCGGCGGGATCGGCGGGGTTCGGGTTTCCCTGATAGACGTGATGGAATTCAAAGTGATCCGGCTTCGTGAAGTAGAACGTCTCCTTCGTGCCATCACCCCAATCAACCGTGATGGCGAAGTTGTGTTCGCCGGGCCGGCCAAAGTTCCCCTTGATGACCGCCTCGCCCAGGGCCGTGATCTGCGGCGTTTCGACGTTGGCGATCAGCGGTGTCACATCGGTGATGCTTCCCGTCCCCGATTGAACCATCACGTTGGGATCGAACTTCACAGCGTTGCCAGCGTCCATGATGACGATGCCGCCGCCTTCGACCTGCACTTCGGCAGTGGCCCCCACATCGAAGAGATGGATGTCGTGACCGGCCGCCATCGTGACGTTGCCGTTGCCGCCAGTCGCCGCCACAGGAGCTTTAACTTCAATGTCCGAGTTGGCACCCGTCGCCCGCAGGAAAATGCTGCCGTGAGACGTATTGGTCAACGGTGCGTCAACGGAGATCGACTCGTTGTTCGAGATGTCGATGTCACCGGGAGCCGGACCGACGTTCGTCACGCCGGTCACGCCATCGGCCGATCCCAGGCTCAGCGGTGAACCCGAGATGTTGTCGAGTTTGACGTGGCCCGATCCGCTGTTGATGAGGGCCAGTTTGCTGGCCACGATTACCAGCGGGTTGTCGCTGCCGATTCCGGTGGCGGCCCGCATCACGAGCGTTCCGGCGGTGATGTCGGTCGTGCCCGCCTGGCCACCGCCGATGATCGCCCCCTTGTTGGAAGTGATCGAGACCAGTGTGTCCCCATCCTGGCGGCTGATCACGCGCCCCAGCGTGACATTCTGGTCCGCCGTCATCCGCACCATTCCCCCGCCACCGTCAATCGCGGCTCCGTGAGCCATGACAATCGCGCCGAGATCGGTGTTGACCTCGCAGTCGGCCCCTGCCGTCAGGTCGATGTTGCCACCTGACGACCTCACCAGCGAGCCCGCTCCCAGCCGAATGTCGTTGTCGGCGTCGATCTGCACGTGGCCACCGTTCGTCGTCACCCGCGAGTCGATGCTGACGTTCGCGTTCGACCCGCACGCCGTCAGCGCCACACCGCCACTCGTCGAGGTCACGCCGTGGAACCCGGCCAGCACGTTCAGGTCGCCGTGCGTCGAAACATTCACCACGCCGCCGTTGTTCTGGTCGATCTGCTGAATGTTGAGTCCGTCGGTTTCCTTCAGGCAGATGTTGTTCGACGCGAAAGCCGGAGCCGCAGCCGGAGCCGCAGCGGCAGCGGCAGCGGCGAACAACCGCTGTGGAGAGGCGGCGTTCCCGCTGACGATGTTCACCGTGTCGAGCCGGACTTCGAGATGCGGATCGGCGGCAACCGGCTGCCCATCCGACCCCAGTGCCACTTTGGAACCGATGCCCGTGGCCGTGCGAATCGTCGTCACCGCACCAACGGCATTCACGTCGAGGTTGAGTCCCTCGGGACCGATGTCCTGCCGGCTGGAATCGCCGCCGTCCACGAGACCGCCGCTTCGGCTCTCAAGAAACAGCGCGGAGCCCGTGTGGTTGGTCGTCGTCACATAACCGAGTGTGATGTCCTGATCCGCCCGCAGCTCAATCGTGCCGCCCGTCGTCGCAGTGCGAGTCGCGCTGATGACCGAGCCGTCCCGCATGAACAGTTGGCCGCCAGCCTCCGCATCGGCGTTCGCATCGTCGTCGGCCAGCACCACGATGTTGCCGCCGTTCGACCTGATCTGGCCCGTCACTCCGTTCCCAACTTCGCCGATCACGATGTCGTGGTCGGCCCTGAGCGTGATCGCGCCGCCCGTCGTGTCGATCGCCGCGCGAATGTCGAGGTCCGAGGTGTTGTTCTCGGCCGACACCAGAATCGAACCGGCTCGCGCATGGAGGCCACTGCCCCCCGCCGACGGGGCCGTCACGACGATCGTTCCCTGCGACGTGACCGCCACGACGCCCGATCCCTGCTGATCGATCTGCCGAATCGCGAAGCCGTTCGCGTGTACTTCGTCGATCCGCACGTCGCCGCTGACGGTGACACCGTGATTCGTCGCATTGACCGCATCGAGATTGGCGATGCTCGTTTCAAGAGCCGCATCCGCCCCGCCACCCGCCGCCGAACCGATGCCGGTCACGGCTCGCAGCGTCACGCGGGCGTTGGCACTCTCCGCAACGATGTTGGCCGTCCCCGCGTCGCCACCGTCGAGGATGGCCGCGCAGTTCGAGATGATCCGCACGGCATCGATCGTGTTGTTCGTCGTGATGACTTGGCCGAGCGTGATGTCGTCGTCGGCCGTCAGTGTGATGCGACCGCTCCCCGCGTCGATGACCGCACCGTCCGCCATGAACAGCTTACCGTCGCACGCCACCGTCGCCGTGCCCGCCGTCATCGTGACATCGCCGGTCGTCGCTTGCACGAGTGCCGTTGCGGTGAAACTCAAATCGTGACCGATGTCGAGCGTCACCGTGCCGCTGTTCGAGAGAATTCGTCCCGAGACATCCATGTTGTCGGCCGCGTCCACGTTAAGCGGGCCACTCCCCGTTTCGATCCGTCCCGCGTGAGTGACATCATCGCCCACAGTCAGGTTCATCACGCCGCTACTCGACTGAATGACACCCGTCGCCGTCGTCGCCAAATCACGCACGGTATCAATCGTCATGTGGCCCGAGTTCGTTGCGACCGAGCCAGCCACCGTCATGTCACGACCGACATCGAGCAGCATGTCGCCCGTGTTGGTCTCGATCCGCCCGCCGCTCGTCACGCTGAGGTCCGTGCCGATGTTGGCCGTCAGGGTGTGAGCCGCATCCAACTGGAACAGCCCGTTGACCTGAACACTCGCCGCCGTGAGTAGCAAATAATTTTCATCCTGAGTCAGCGCGCCGTCGGTTCCAATCTTGATGCCGCCCGTGTTGCCGGCCTGACCGATCACGATGTTGTCGCCGTGGATCACGTCGAGCTGCTTGTCGGTGAAGTTGAGCGTTTGCGAGGCATCATTCAGGCCAATGCTCGTCGCGGCACTCAACGTGTGGATCGTGACGGTTTTGCCGGTCGCGTTCACGAACGTCGTTGGCAGCATGATCGCATCCGCCGTGATCGTGATGTCGTGCCCCATCGTGTCGAGCGACGCCGAACCAGCCGCAAACTGGAGTGAGTTGCCCGTGAATTGGAAGCCGTCCGTTCCGGCGACTCCCACCGTTCCGCACGTCACCACCGCACCGACAAACGTCGTCACGTTGCCCGTCAGTTGCTGGAAGCCCTCGGCTGCGAACGAGCCGCCAAACGTCGCGTCGTCCGCCGTCGTGATGAGGACATCGCCGAGCTTCGTCGTCGCTCCCACGTTGCCCGTGACCGAGATGTCACCGGTCCCGGTCATCAGCGTCAGGTCTTGAGCTTGGTCAGACGTGCCGTCGATCGTGCCTGTCACGGCGATGTTGCTGCCGCTGCCCGAGGAAGTCGTCTTCCACGTGATGCCGTTCGTCAGCACGACCGGCCCGGTGATTGAGACCGCTCCGCTGGCGGTCGTGATGTCGGCCGCCGTCGTCAGTTGACCGACGACCATCGTCACGCCACCCACTCCCGTCGTGATGTCGGCAGCAGCCGTTAGCGTCGTCGTCCCGCCCGATGTCAGCGTCAGGCCATTGTCGGCGTGCAGCGTCGCGCTGGCATTGATGGTGGTGTGTGCATTGAGCTTCACGTTGCGGCCCGCATCGACCGGAGCCGTGATGTCGATGTCGGCCCCCGTCGAAACGAGCGAGATGTCGCGACCGGCCGTCACGTTGTCCGAGACGCTCAGACTGCCAGCACTCGTCACCAGAATGTCGGTTCCCGCCGTGAGCTTGTCCGTCGCGCTGAAGCGGCCTCCAGTGGCATTCGCCGTGATGTTCCCCATCGTCGCCGTGACGGGATCGTCCAGCGTCATGTCGCCACCCGACGTGAGCGTCACGTCCGTCCCGGCCATCAAGGATTTGGTGGCTGTCAGCGTCGTCTTGGCATCGAGCGTCACGTTGCCGCTCGTGGCCGCCACCGGCGCGTTGGTCGTGATGCTGCCGAGCGTGGAAGTCAGCGTCACATCACTGGCCGCCGTCGATGTTCCCTGCACGAGAATCGCACCGGTGGCCGTGTAAGTGACATCGTTGCCACTGGCCAGAGTCGTTTGCTGAGTGATCGTCCCGCTGCTGCTCACCGCGACATTGCCCGTCGTGATGACCGGCCCTTCAAACGTGACACTCGTCGTCGCCGACTGAATCGTGACCGAAGCGACGGTGATCGCCACGTAGTTCTGATTGTTTCCCCGTTCAACAAGGAACGCACCGCCACCGGTAACCGCACCGTTGAGGTCGATATTCCCGCCAGTTCCGGCATCCAGCGTCAGGTTGTGCCCGCCCGTGGCGACGGTGCTGTTGAACGTGATGTTCGCACCGGGACCAACGTTCAGCCGATCGCTGTCGATCAGCACGTCGCCCGTCAGAGTGACAGCGTTGTTCAACGTGATCGGCCCGCTGGTGGTGAGGATGTCGGCCGCCGTCGTCAGCGTCCCATCAACCAGCACGCCGCCCGCTCCCGCACAGACATCGGCCGTGGCGGAAAGCGTCGTCCCGTTCGTCGTCGTGAAGTGAACCGAGTCGCCCGCCGTGATCGTCTGTGTCGCCGAGAACGTCGTCGCCGCAGTGATGATGATGTCGCCGGTCGCATTGAGCGTGTTCGTCGTCGCGATGCTGCCCGCCGTCGAGGTGATTGTGATGTCATCGCCCGCCGTCACCGCGCCACCGATCGTCGTCGCGCCGGCACTCGTCACGGTGACATCGGTCCCGGCCGTCAAGCCTTGAGTCGCGTGGAACGTCGTTGCCGCATTGGCCGTGATATTGCCCGTTGTCGCCGTCACCGGTGCGGTGAGGTCGATGCTGGAGGTGGTCGATGTGAGCGTGACATTGTTTGCCGCCGTCGTTGCTCCCTGAACGCGGATCGGTCCGGTTGCGAGATACGTCACGTTGTCACCGCTGCTCAACGTCGATTCCTGAGTGATCGTTCCGCCGCTCGTCACCGACACATTGCCGGTCGTGATGATCGCACCGTGGAACGTGACGCTCGTCGTGGCATCGTCGATCGTCAGCGAAGCAACCGTGATCGCGGCGTACTCCTGCGTCGCGGCGTCGGTGACGTGCATCGCCCCGCCGCCGAAGATCGCTCCGACCGCGTGGATGTCGCCGAGCGGCCCGGCAACGAGCGTCAGGTTCTGACCGCTCGTGTTGACCGACTTCGAGAACGTGATGTTGCTGAACGCCGAAGTCCCCGCATTGAGGATCACGCTGCTCGTCAGCACCACATCGTCGCCATAAGTCTGAGCATTCGTCGTCGTGACGTGGCCGTTCAACTCGGTCGTCCCCGGCCCGTCGGTCGTCAGCGTCTTGAGTGCGGCCGAATTTCCGACCGCCGCGTTGAACCGCGTC
>JAYUFF010000581.1:0-4910 GCA_043738825.1 Schlesneria sp. | reverse complement strand
TTCCTGTTCCCGCTGAGCACCGCCAAGTACACGTCGCACGCGGTCGAGAAGATCGACATCCAGATCGCGATCGAATCGGGGATCGACATCAAGAACGTGTACTCGCCCACGCACACGGTCGATATCAAACGCTCCGACGCCAAGCACGCGGTCGTGACGTACTCGCGCACGAATGAAGTCCCGACGAGCGACTTCCGGCTGATGTTTGACGTGGACAAAGGAGCGGTCGGCGCGAGCGTCATCAGCTACAAGCCGAAGGATGGTGAGGATGGTTACTTCCTCCTTCTCGCCAGCCCGCAGGTGAAGGCGGCCGACGCCGAACGGCCCAAAAAGACAGTCATGTTCGTCGTCGATCGTTCGGGCAGCATGAGCGGCAAGAAGATCGAGCAGGCCAAGTCGGCGCTCAAGTTCGTGCTGAACAACCTGCGTGAAGGAGACATGTTCAACATCGTGGCCTACGACGGCAACGTCGAATCGTTCCGGCCCGAACTGGAGCGATACAACGACGAGACTCGCAAGGCGGCGCTCGGCTATGTCGAGGGACTTTATCCCGGCGGCGGGACGAACATTCACGGAGCACTCACAACCGCGCTGGCTCAACTGAAGGACAGCAGCCGCCCGAACTACGTCCTCTTCCTGACTGACGGCCTCCCCACGATCGGCGTCACCAACGAGGCTCAGATCGCATCCGGTGCGAAAGAGGCGAACAAGGTCCGGGCGCGAATCCTCTCGTTCGGCGTCGGCTATGACGTGAACTCGCGGTTGCTCGACAGAATCTCGCGCGATGGCTTCGGGTTGTCCGAGTACGTCCGGCCCGACGAAGACATCGAAGCCCACGTCAGCACGGTCTACGGCAACATCAGTGCGCCGGTGCTGACCGATGTCACTGTGAACTTTGAACTGGATGGCCTCAAGCCGGAAGACGGCCCGCCGGTGAACCGCATCTACCCGAAAGGCAACTTCGACCTGTTCGAGGGCCAGCAATTGGTCGTCGTCGGCCGCTACAGAAAGCCGGGCGCGGCGAAGGTCGTCATCAAGGGCCGCGTCAGCGGAGCCGAACAAAAGTACGACTTCGGCGCGAACCTGATCGACAAGAGTCACGACGAAAGTTACGCGTTCGTCGAAAAACTGTGGGCCATGCGCCGCATCGGCGAGATCATCGACCAGCTCGACCTGAGCGGACAGAACAACGAACTGGTGAAGGAACTGGTCGAACTCTCGACCAAGCACGGCATCCTCACGCCGTACACGTCGTTCCTCGCCGATGAGACGATGCGTCCGCTGGCCGATGCTCGCGGCCTGCAACTCACGCGAGAAAGCCTCAGCGCCCTGAGTGAGTCCTCGGGCGTCAGCGGCGTCGCGCAGCGAGCCACCAAGGGCGGTTTCCAAAACGCCACGAATGCCGCCTCGCTCGCGAAGGCTCTTCCCGCCGGAGCACCGTCCGCAGGCGGCGGTGGATTCGGAGGCGGCATCACCACGAACTCGTTCCGCGACGCAAAGACCGACAAGGAAGTGGCCGCCGACTCGGTCAGGCAGTACGGCAACCAGGCGGTCTACGCCCGAAAGCAATCGAAAGCAAAGCCATCCGGCGTCGTGTCCGGTACTGCGGACGACGGCAAGGCCGAACAGCAAATCGTCGTCACGCCCGAGACCGCCAGCTTGGACCTCGACAAAGACAAGGCCAACATCGAAGTGATCGACCGCTTCACGGAACCGTACTTCGCCCTCATCAACGCCAACACGCTGGCCGAAAACCAAATCCTCAGCCAGCAACGAGTGGACGAACAGCTCCTCATCAAGCTGCGTGGGAAGAATTATCTTGTGCGATGAAACGTTTCATCCGACGACGGAACGATCACGGAAATGGTTGAGTGAACTCGATCCAAATGGCTGGTACTCAGATTTTATACGACATGTGAACTCGATTGTGGATGGGATCTGGGGAGACTGGGACCGTGTTCCCAGTCTCCCTTTGCACTCGGGTTTGGCTATCCTCCGTGAGTCTGTCGAGATGGCCTGTCAGGCTACGCATGTAGGAAGGATCATGATCGGGCGGCATTGTACGGTTGCCCTTCCTCGTGGATGGGTTCTCGAACACATTGAAGCCATTGCGGAGCCGCTGATTCAGTTGAATGCTGATTGGGAGTTTCGACGGCTGCTTGAGTTGTTTGATCTGCTGGACCGAGACTTATTGAGGCGGTTGGCGTTACGAGCCAGCGAGCACACCGACCCTGAGATTCGTGAAGCGGGTGTGGATTTTCTCCGTTGAAAGTTTGACAACAACCCATCGACCGCAGATCTCAACGAACGGGAGTTCATTCTCCCCACGAAGAGGAGACCTGCGGTCGGGCGTTTCGGCGGGGTCGGGAGACCCGCGCCGAACTGTGACTCGAACCAAAAGGTAGTTCTGCTTTCCATTTCTCGATCCTTGTCTGGCGGGAGACCAACCGATGACGTTGTCTTGGTTCAGAGTCATCACGGTCGTGGCGCTTGCCGCGGGAAGTTCGGTGGTCGTGACATGGCCGACACCCGTGATGGGGGCGGAGCCGCTGAGTGAGGAACAGGCGCATCGTCTGTTTGAGGAGGCTCGGCAGCTTCAGCGGGACGGGCTCAGTCGCGAGGCGTTTCTGAAATACCTGCGGGTGCCGGGAGGTGAGTCCGCTGCGATTGCGGTGGCTCGGACGGGAGCGAGTGCTGCCGAGTTTCTGGAACTGTTGAAGAAGAACAGCGACTCACTCCCCGCCGCGCAGACGAAGCTGGTTGAGGGTGAGTTGTCGCTCGCGCTGAAGAACCGCGAGTGGGCACTCGCCTGCTTTCGCGAGGCGGCGACGCTGATCGAACGGAAGCGCGGGGTTGAACGTGCGCCGGGGATGCTGCCTCGCGAGGACTACTTCGTCGAACCGATTCAGCCTCGTGCGGAATACGGGATCGACCACGAGCCACTGTCGTCACCATTCACTCACGGACCCGGAAGTCATCGCGACAACCGGTTGATTCGCCGGTTTATCGCGCTCGAAGCGTGGGACGATGCCGCGCGCGAGTTTGCCCGTGTGTGGGAACTGCATCGCGAGGCATCGCAGCCGTTTGTCAGGGGCGTTTCGGTTTGGATCGAGCCGGACGCCGCAGCGATTGCGGTCACACCCGCCGACGCTCTTCACGCCGACAACGTCGATCCCTTCGGATCGCATCGATTTCGGCTGGAAAAGCGGCTCTACCGGCCGACGGGCTTCAACGGGCAGGGCCTTCAATTTGCGTTGGACTACGCCTTCTTTCTTCAGCGTCGAAACGAACCGGCTGCCGCGCGCAGCGTGTTGCTCGAACCGTTGCTGGCCATCGACATGGATCGTGACCCCAACGCGCACTCGGAGGGAGAGAAGATTCCCGACGACAAGCCGCTGCCGGCTCCCGAGCGACCGGTCGAACGGCAGCAACATGGGCATTTCGGCCGAGCCTCGGGAGTCTCGCGCAAGGAGTTCATTCGGCTCGTCTACGGCGACTTTCAATCGCGCGGCCAATCGGCGGAGTTGGTGAACTCATTGAACGAGCGCATCGAGGCGAAGGAGAACCGGGCACGTCGCACGTTGGCTCGCATTCGCGGGCATCAGGGCTTTCCGGACGAGTCTCTGGCGTTCGAGCTGGCCTACATCGCGGCAGGCCACTTCGATCCGCTGACGGCCGCCTATCGGAAGGGCCTTGTGCTGGATGAGGCTCGAAAGATCCCCGAGGCCACGGCGGAGTTCGAGCGAGTTCTCTCGCTTCCCGCGCCGGGTGACAAACTCGCGCCGGACAACAAGATTGCGAATGTGCCCGACCCCGATGAAGTGACATCTGATGGCGGCCAGTACGCTCAGTACAGTCAGGCGGGAGGTGGCATGTCTCGTTGGGGGCATGGGGCGGCGATGAATCAGCTCCATCCGTTGGCAATCCAGCATCTCCAGCGGCTGTACGCGGCGCAGGGGGCGACGAACAAGTTGCTTGAACTCTCGCTGCGTCAGTTGGAGTCGGCACCGCAGATGCTGGCCCACGTCGAATCGTTGGAACAGCTCATTCAGAAATTCCGTGCGGCCAAGCAAGAGGCGCGGATGACGGGCTGGATCAAGCAGCGATTGGAAGAG
The DNA here is from genome assembly GCA_043738825.1 of Schlesneria sp. GTDB lineage: Bacteria > Planctomycetota > Planctomycetia > Planctomycetales > Planctomycetaceae > Schlesneria. The sequence continues at coordinate 795 of JAYUFF010000581.1, read as the reverse complement.
GCCAAGGATCCGAATGCCGTGGCCGCTTTGGCCTGGGTGACTGGTGATCTGTCCCGAGCGGCAAAGGCGGTCGCCGCATCCACGAATCGGGAGCGGAATTTCTTCGGCGGTCAGACGGAGCCGTGGAAGGAGCGGTTCCGCAAGGCGGGGCCCGATCAATTGAAAGTGCTGCTGACACTGATCGTGAAGGCGAATCCGAAGGACGGACGGTCGCGATTGGAGTTGCTCGAACTCGAAGGTCGGCTGGAGGGCGTCGAGGCGCTGGAGAGCCTCGAACTGTTGCTCGCCAGCGATGCGGAACCGGCGTTTGTACACGGCAAGGGGCAGCGTAACCGGACTCAGTTCTCCGGCTATGGTGATCTGGCCTATCGGCTGATGCGGCTATACGAACGTCAGGGCAAGCTCGACGAATTGCGACAGCTCGGACTGCGAATCGCGAGCGGGAAGAAGCCTTTCGATCCGGTCTCGCTGCGACGGTATTCTGGCAATGACGATGAGAACCTCGCGCAGGCCAATGCGTGTCTGGCGGTGGCGATTCAGTATGCCAACGACCGCGCGGATCAGACGGTACTGGCGGATGCACTCAAGGATTCTGATTGGCTCGCCGCAAAGAATCAGATCGCGCGTCGCATGGCCGGGCCGTGGAAGCCTCAAGCACCGGCCAAACCAATCCCGTGGGCCAACGCGCCGGCGGGTGTTTCGCTGCTGGTGTCGCATGACAACGTGCTGTGCCTCGCGCATGACGACCAGTTCGTCTACTCGGGCCATCCGTGGGGAGTGGCCGTTTATTCGCAT
>JAYUFF010000580.1:0-1840 GCA_043738825.1 Schlesneria sp. | reverse complement strand
GGGAAACAGCCTTCACGTCCTCGCACGGCCACGTCGAAGCTCCGTGACCGTGGCACCCCCATTTGAAACAGGCGATGGCCCTGCACTCGATGACGGCTGGGCTGGGCACGGTTTCCGTCGTCGCGATTTGCCATCGTCAGTCGGACTTGGGCGCAGGCTCGAAGGGTTCGAGGAACCAGACACCGGGGCTGATCGTGACGAGTGGAACGGGCGGGAACTTGTCTCCGGCGAGTTCGGACAAGGTCCAGCGCAGGATCAACCCGGTCTGATCGTGAGGCGACTTCAGTTTGTTGTAAGTGCGCAGCGCTTCGATCTGCGCCACGGCCTGCATTCGAGCGAGTGCCACGGCGGAGACCTTGCGGATCAGATCGAGTTCCGGCGGGAAGGTGCCGGGGTCGATGACGCGGGCGATCAAGAGATCGGCCAGCGCGTTGTCGGGCGTTCCCTCATGCAGCCGTCCCAGCGCCCAGATGGCCGTTCCGCGCGAGAAGGGTTTCATCGGATTGCCCAGCGGCGGCTTCGTGATATACGGCCGCAGCAGCGACTCGGCGGGAGCGTACTTCATCCGACCGATGGCCTCGAACAGATGTCCGACCTGCGTGTCGAGCGCGGTGGACTCGGCCTTCAGTCGCAGCTCCGTCTGTCGCGTCGCCTTGTCGAGCAACGCGGGCAGAGTCTCACGCACCTCCAACCGGCGCAGACCCCACGCCGAGGCGATCATGACTTCCGGCCGCTTCGATTCGAGCAACTCGACGAGCCGTCCGGCGGCCGGCTTGTGATCGAGCGACGCCAGCAACAGAGCGGCTTGTTCCTGACCGCGCCAGCCGTCGCGAGACAGCTCCCGCAGGGCGGCCTGCCGGATGGGCTGACTCAGTTCCGCCGTCTGTTCGAGCCGGAAGAGCGCTTCGCGAATCTCGCCGCGCACCTGCGGGTGCGGGTCGTCCAACTGTCGCGCGAGGGACGGCATCCGCTCCGGCGTCGGTCGTTGAATGTAGGCGGCGGCTCCCTGTTGGCGAACGTGCGGATCGGAGTGACTCATGGCCGACTCGGCGAGAGGCAGGACCAGGCTCGGGTCGATTTCGTTGAGTCGGGTGAGCGCGGCGGAGGCCACCGTCGACTCGGCGTCTTTGGCCAGCTCGATCAGCAGACTTTGAGATGCGTCACCCGCATGTCTGGACAACAGCCGAACCGCGCAGATTCGATCGACGACGGATGAGACCTGCGCCGCGTTGGTCAAACGGGTGACATCCGACTCCAACCCCTGATCCGCCAATCGACCGGCTGCGCGGGCCGATTCGAGTCGGATGTCGGGACGAAAGAGCTTGTCGACAAACAGCTTCCTGACGAGCGGCAAGGCTTTCGTTTCGTTGACGCGCGCCAAACCACGGACGGCCAGGATCGTCTCGCGGGGTCGAGTCGATCGGTTCTCCAATCGTTCGAGCCACACGGTGCGGATCGGTGGGAAGTCCCATTCCGCGAGCGCCGGCTCGATCAATTGTCTCAACTCGGCATCGTGGTGTTGGGCGGCCTCGAACAGGGCCGGAGCCGCGCTCGTGGCCTTCAAGGCAATCAGCGCACGAGCAGCAGCGAAGCGGGTTGTCGGATGCGAACCCTCGGCCGACACAAGTTTCGTCAGCACGGGAACCGCATCCTCCAAACCCGGCAGGCCCACTTCGTGGGCCTTCGCGATCGTGTCGGCCGCCATCCGCTGCATGTCCTGTTCGGGGCGAGACAGGGCCTCCAGCCACAACTGCTGGAACCGGGGCGACCACACCTTCCGTGGCTCGGGCACACGCAGATCGGGATCCGAGTGCATGAGGAACTCGGGGCGGATTTCGGC
>JAYUFF010000579.1:0-4910 GCA_043738825.1 Schlesneria sp. | reverse complement strand
AAGGGCCTTGCCGCCATGAGCGATCGACTGAGTTGGATGCTCCTGTCGTTTCCGCTCCCCCAACTGGGGTCGTTGCGGATTCGTGTCAGTTGGTTCTTCCTGCTGTTTGCCGGCGTGTTCGGTCTCCGATTCGGTTGGGCTCTGGGTCTGACCGTGGTGGGGATTCTGCTGGTCTCCGTGTTGCTGCACGAATTGGGACACGTTGTGGCGGCAAGACTGACGGGCGGATCGGCCAGTGAGATTCATCTGACTCCCGTGGGTGGCCTCGCACTGGTGCAACCGGGTCGCGGGACGAAGTCTCAGGTTTTCACGGCGGCAGCGGGACCGTTCGTCAATTTTTTCATCTGCCTCGTCGCGTTCCCCAGCCGTTACGCGCCCGAGACCCTGTGGGGAGTGTTGAACCCGCTGGTCCTGCCCGTGGCTGCGCTGAGCGAGGGTCATCTGGCACGCGATCTCGGGTTGATCGCGTTCGCAGTCAACTGGCTGCTGCTGCTCATCAATCTGATGCCGATCGTTCCGCTCGATGGCGGTCAGATCGTCAGGGTCTTGCTGGCGACTCGAATTCACCCCGAGTTGGTGGGTCGTGCCGCCGTGCGGATCGGACTGTTTTTCTCGGGCTTGCTGATGTTGGCGGGGCTGTTTGGAGACTGGTCGGCGGTGGTTTTTCTGGGAGGCATCCTGATGGTCGCCAATGTCTTCCAGTTGTTTGAGGAGCAGACTTCGGACGAGCTGGACAATTCGTTTCTGGGCTATGATTTTTCGGAGGGCTATACCAGCCTGGATCGGTCGGCTCCGGCATCGCCCGCTCCGAGCGAAGCCCATCTCAGTCCGTTGCAGCGCTGGCGCGAGCAGCGTCGAATGAGGCGCGAACAAGAGGCACGGCAGGAACAGGCGGAAGCCGAACTTCAACTCGACAGTCTGCTCGCCAAGGTTCACGAACACGGCATGGCGTCGTTGACCGCGCGCGAGCAACGCCTGCTCCAGCAAGTCAGCGACCTGCTGCGCGAGCGAGGCAAACGCCCCTCGTAAGAGGCGTGGCGTGCGGGGTCGGGTCGGCGATTCTTCGTGCTACTCGGTTTCAACTTCTCGTAGGCGTGCGCGCAGTTCATGGGACGTAGGGGACCAATGCGACGAATGGAACGAGCGGGCAACGAGAGACTCATCATCAGTCCCATGACTCCCATGCGCCCCATCAGTCATGACCAGGACGCTCTGCCCTTCGGTTACGTTCCCGCCTCGCGGCCCGGTGAACCTCCGGGCATTCGAGCTGTAACGGTTGCGGCGATCTCTCACATGATGTCGATCGCACCGATCGGGCGCGTGCTGTCGGTCGCAAGGCCGAGAATGCTTTTGCCTTGGCATCGCGAGTCAACATCCGGTTGCGGGAGCCGCCGCATGACCTAGAGTTGCGAGGACACGATCTCACCCCCAACGGGATGGTACGCCGCAGTTCGACTCCTTCGAAACGCGGGCCGACCATTCCGGCGTTCGAGTTCTCCTTCGACACGCTGGAACATCGCAAATGGCCGATTGGCTGTTCGACAATCCAACCGCCGACGCCGGCGCACTGGCCGTGATGGATGCCTGCCCGCACGCCACCGAAGACGCGCCTTCCACGGTGGCGGTGCGCGACTTCTCTGAAGCGACCGGCCTGCAGTGCCTGTGTCTGGATCGCGAACTCGGCCGCATCGTTGGACGGTCGCATCCCCACCTGTTGCCATTCGTTCCGACCGAGCTGTTGCAGCGATTGGACGAGGTGTCGGGCGTCGAGATTCGTAAAGTTGGCGAGCACCTCACGTGTTTTGCGGTGCCCCTGGCGAGCGACGACCGGTTCGTCATCGCGGGCTACGTCCTGCCGGCGCGCGGATCGCGTCCTCCCGAATTGCTGCTCGCGGGCATTGAGGCCGACTGGGACGAAGCGCGGTTGAACGCGTGCCTCGATTCCGTTCCGGTCTGCGATGTGAAGTTGCTGCAACGACTGCTGGACAGTGTGGGGCGCGAATTTCAACAGCGACGCCGTGAAGCCGAACTGCAATCGGAATTGAACGGACTCAGTCAGCAGATCGACTACACCTACGAAGAGATCAGCCTGCTGCACCGGCTGACGCACAACTTGCAGTTGTCGCGACCGCGCGAAGAACTGGCCGACATGTGCGTGCGCGGCCTCTACACGCTGCTGGAATCTTCAGGAGCGGCCATCTGCCTGGAAGACCCCGAACACGGGATGCACTTCCTCACGCAGGGCCGGATGCCGTTCGATCAGTCGGGGCTGGCCCGGCTGCTCGCTCGCTTCGAGCAACACGACTGGACCAAGCCGCTGGTGAAGAACAAGCTGCAGCACACGCTGCTCGGCGCGGACTTCCCCGGCCTGAAGAATCTCGTGATCGTGCCGATCGGCGATCCGCAGCACCGTCGCGGCTGGATCGTCAGCACGAATCTGCGCGGGGGACGCGACTTCGGGTCGGTCGAAGCCAACCTCATCAGTTCGATCGCCACGATTCTCGGCACGCACGTGCGCAACATCGAGTTGTACGACGAGCACGATGACCTGCTGGTCGGCTTCGTGCGGTCGCTGGTCTCGACACTGGATGCCAAAGACCCGTACACGCGCGGTCACAGCGAGCGTGTCGCGCTGGTGGCGCGGCGACTCGGCGAGCAATTGGGGCTCGAAGCCGGCGACCTGGACGACATCTATCTGTCCGGCCTGCTGCACGACATCGGCAAGGTCGGCGTGGACGATCGCATTCTCGCCAAGCCCGGCCAGTTGACCGAGGAAGAGTTCCGCCAGATTCAACTCCACCCGATGATCGGCTTCCTGATTTTGCAGCAGCTCAAAAGCCTCAAGCCAATCCTGCCGGGAGTGCGGAATCACCACGAAGCCTTCAACGGCAAGGGCTATCCCGACAAGCTGAAGGGGGACGAGATCCCATTGATGGCGCGGATCATCGCGGTGGCCGACAGCTACGATGCGATGGTCAGCGACCGGCCGTATCGCAAGGGGATGCCGATCGAACGTCTGGAGGACATCTTCCGACGCGGTGCCAACGAGCAGTGGGATCCGCGCGTGATCGAGGCGTTCTTCGTCGTGAAGGAAGAGGTGAGGAAGCTCTGCGAATCCTACTCCCCCGCGCAGGGCAACCTGCTCCGCGAAAAAACGACCAGCCGCTCCGGCATCCTCTCGGCGCGAACGCTGTTGAGGCAGTAAGGCGACCGGCAGGTCATTTCCTGCCAACCATCAAAGCCTGACGCGCAAGCGAAGGATCGGTTGCCGCCCCCCCTTCGCTTGCGCGTCAGGCTTCTATGGACCGTTTTTTACTGCCCCACGTCGCAACCGTCCAAGTCTTAGTGGCACCCTGAAAACAAGCCGTTTCTTTCTGGATCGCCTCTCAGTTCACGCTGACCGATACCGGGATCACGGGGGACGTTTCCGCGAGCGTCTTCGGTTCCGATGGCGGCTTTCGCTCGCTTCCGAACACCAGCCGCAGGAAGCCGCGTTGGACATCGCGAGTCAGGGTGAAGACCGTTGGGATCAGGAAGAGCGTGAAGACGGTGGACACGGTCAACCCGCCGAGTACCACCGCACCGAGGCCCCGATACAACTCGCTCCCCGCGCCGGGGAACAGCACCAGCGGAAACAGGCCAATGATTGTCGTCACTGCCGTGAGAAACATCGGCCGGATACGCGAACGGACGGCCTCGACGACGGCCTCGCGATCGGCCATCTCTTCGTAGCGGATCAGTTGCAGCGTTTGATCGACGATCAAAATGGCGTTGCTCACCACGGTGCCGATCAGAATGATGAAGCCGAGCATCGTCAGCACGTCCAGACTTTGCGGAGCCTGACCGAGCAGGATCAGATACCAACCAAGCAGCTTCAGTCCGACGATTCCACCCACCGCTCCCAGCGGCACGGTGAAGATGATGATGAACGGGTAGACCCACGACTCGTACAACGCCGCCATCAGCAGGTAGGTGATGAGCAGCGACAGCACGATGTTGAATTGCAGGGCCTTCCACGTCTGACGCAGCTTGTCAGCCGTCCCCGCCAGCGCGATGTTGTATCCGCCGTCGAGCTGCCCCGACTTCACGAGCGGATCGACGATCTGCGACTGAATCCGCCGCATGGCCTCTTCGAGCGGAATCTCGGGTGGGGGCGAGACCTGAATCGTGATGGCTCGCTCGCGTTCGCGATGGTTCACCTGTTCGGGACCGCTGGCCATGCTGACATCGGCCAGCGCGCCGAGCGGCACGAGTTGTCCGTCGCGAGTCGCGATCGGCAGGTTCGCCACGTCTTGCGTCTGCCGGGCGAACTCGTCCTTCCCCCGAATCGACAAGTCGATCTTGTCGGTGCCGAGAAAGTAGTCGCCCGCGTACGCTCCATCGACGAGGGCATCGACGGTGTAGCCGAGTTCCGACGCACTCAGACCCATCTCGGCCGACTGCAACAGACGCGGCACCACGTGAACTTCGGGGCTGGACAAATCGAGGCTCGGCACCGGGCGAGCCTGTCCGTTGGGGATCAACTGCGCCATCGACTGCTTCAGCACGCGCTCCGGCATTGTTTCGGGATCGCCTCCCAGAATCCGGCCGCCGAGCTGCACGAGATGCTTCAAATCCGGGCCGGTGATCTCGATGTCGATGCTCCGCCCGGCCGACAATCCGCGCTCGAAGAGGCTCGTCTGAAACACGAGTGCGATCGTGCCGGGCAGGTCCGACGACACTCTGCGCATGACCGGGATCAGTTGCGCGCAGCGCGCCGGATCGAGCGACCGCGCTCCGATGAAGACCCGCTTTGAACTGGCCACGAAGAACAAGTCGTCAATGATCGGCGCGTCGAGTTGCTTCGCTTCCGGTGAGCCTGGGTCCACGTTCCAGTACGGTCGCAGATCGGCCTCGACCTTCTCGCCCAT
>JAYUFF010000578.1:0-4912 GCA_043738825.1 Schlesneria sp. | reverse complement strand
TGGCCGTGCTTTTGTCGTCGTGAAGACACGGCCTCGCAAAGCCGTGACCGTGGCACCCAAGTGAGAAATCATCGTGTCGACTTTGCCCAACACAACGCCCTTCGATGTCGAAGCCGTTCGTCGTGACTTCCCGATCCTGCACCAGCGACTGTCGGGCGACATGCCGCTCGTCTATCTCGACACGGCCGCCTCGTCGCAGAAGCCGCGTTCGGTCATCTCGAAAATCGTGGAGTGCTACGAGCAGTACAACTCCAACGTCCATCGCGGCATTCACCAGCTTGGCGACCGGATGACAACCGAGCTGGAATCGGCGCGAGAGAAGGTGCAGCGTTTCCTCGGCGCGAACGAACCGGACGAGATCGTCTTCACGTCCGGAACGACGATGTCTCTGAACATGGTCGCGCACGGATGGGCTCGCAAGTTTTTGAAGCCGGGCGACCAGATCCTGCTCAACCAGATGGAGCATCACGCGAACCTCGTCCCGTGGCAGCTTGCCGCCGCTGCGACGGGTGCCGAACTGCGATACATCCCGCTCACCGCCGATGGCCGTCTCGATCTGAGCAAGCTCGATGAACTGTTGACTCGACACACGAAGCTGGTCGCGGTGACGGCCATGTCCAACGTGCTGGGGACGATCAACCCGATCGACGTGATCGCGCAGCGTGCGCACGACGTGGGGGCGTTGATCTGTGTTGACGCGGCGCAGAGCGTGCCGCATGCGCCGACCAACGTTCGCTCGCCGAGCATCGACTTTCTCGCGTTCTCGGGTCACAAGCTGTACGGCCCGACCGGCATCGGCGTCCTGTACGCGCGGCGCGAGTTGCTCGAAGCGATGGACCCATTCCTTGCTGGCGGTCACATGATCCGCGAGGTCTTCCTCGACTCGTCCACGTGGGCCGATCCGCCCGCGAAGTTCGAGGCGGGAACGTGCCCGTTCGTTGAGGCGGTGGGACTCGGCGCGGCCATTGACTACGTCACTCAACTCGGTCTGCCCCGCATCATGCAGTACGAGCACGAACTGTCGGTCAAGGCTCACGAGCGGCTGGCCTCCGTGCCCGGCGTGACGATCCACGGCCCGGCGATCGAACACAAGGGAGCCATCCTGAGCTTCACCGTCGAGGGAGTCCATCCGCATGATTTGTCGGACGTGCTCGACCGACGAGGGGTCGCGATCCGGGCCGGCCATCACTGCACGATGCCGCTCCACGAACTCCTCAATCTGACCGCGACGGCCCGAGCGAGTTTCGCCTTCTACAACACGCCAGCCGAAGTCGATGCTCTTGTTGAGGCGGTGCATGCCGCGAGAAAAGTCTTCCGTCTGACGTAGCACATGCCGCCAGCTTGTGCGTGACACGAACGACATCGACGCGAACCTTGCGGCAAGCAGTGTGTCCGTCGATGGCAATCGCGTTCAGGTGTCGAGTCTGCGATTTTTTTGAAACGGGGCTGCTGTGCCAGAGACTGGCAAAAAACTTTGCGCAACCGATGCTGTCTACTGTGTCGTAGTAAGCGCGACCGCTGTCGCCTTGGTAGTCGGAGCGATTCTCCAGCAATTTGCTGAGGCCCACGTTCTGCGGGTTGTGACATCTCTGCTCGCGTTGACGCTGGCAGGGCTGTTCATTGTCGGCGTCGCAATTCAGGTAGCCTTCCGACGGCTGCTCAGGCCTGTGCCAGTGGTGGCCTGTATTGTCGCGACAGCGATATGGTTCGCGATGCTTGTCGCCGTATTCGCGTTCTAGCTTTGGTTGCATCCGGCGCTGTTCACTCCACACAGTCGAGACACTCATGCCCAGCCCACCATCAGTCCAACTCAGCCAGCGATCTCACCGTGCGAAGGACCAGGCCATCAGCTTCCTGATGCAGCAGGCGGTCGAGAACCGGGACGTGATCTCGCTGGCGGCGGGTCTGGTCGATGAAGCCAGCCTGCCCGTTTTCGAATGTCGTGCGGCGCTGACCGGCTTGTTCCACGACGAGGCTCGCGCGCGACAGGCTCTGCAATATGGAACGACCGCCGGTGCCGATGTCCTGCGCGAACAGTTGCGACTCCATCTCGCGCGGCTCGAACACTGCTCGCCCGACAAACTGAAGATCGATGCGAATCAGTTGGTCCTCACGACGGGGTCTCAGCAGTTGCTGTCGCTCGTCGCGGACGCGCTCTTCGATCCGGGTGACATCTGTCTCGTGGCCGCTCCGACATACTTCGTGTTCCTCGGCGTGCTCAATGGCGTGGGAGCACGCGCGATTCCCATCGAGACCGACGAACACGGCATCAACACAAAGGCCCTTGACGCCGAACTGGCCCGGCTGGAGGCGGCGGGTGAATTGCCGCGCGTGAAGCTGATCTACGTCGTCAGCTATTACGAGAACCCGAGCGGAGTCAGCCTATCGACCGAACGGCGTCGCGAGGTGGTCGAGATCGCCCGCAAGTGGTCTCGCGATCACCGGCTGTTCGTCCTCGATGACGCCGCGTATCGCGAGTTGCGTTACGACGGCGAGGAGCGTCCCAGTGTCTGGAGCTTCGACGAGGCACGCGACACAGTGGTGTTGGCCCAGACGTTCTCGAAGAGTTTTTCTCCCGGAGTTCGCGTCGGCATGGGCGTCCTACCGAAGTCGCTCGTCGGGCCGGTCTGCGATCTGAAAGGGAACGACGACTTCGGATCGGCCAACCTCAACCAGCATCTGCTCGCCACGGTTCTTTCGTCGGGGCGGTACGAGTCCCACGTGTCCGAGGTCCGCGCGGCATACCGCTTGAAACGCGACGCGATGCTCGCGGCACTCGAACGCGAGTTTGCTGGCATTCCCGGCGTGAGTTGGCTCCGTCCCGAAGGCGGACTCTACGTCTGGCTGTCGCTGCCCGAGCAGATCGAGACGGGCTTTTCGAGCACTTTGTTCCATCTCGCAGCGAAGACGCATCGCGTGATGTACGTCCCCGGCGAGCTGTGTTACCCATCGGGATCGGTCGCCGTGCGCAGGAACCAGATGCGGCTGAGCTTTGGCGTGCAGGATGCCGTCGGCATCACCGAAGGGATCCATCGACTCGCGGCTGCGGTACGTGACCTGCTTTGAGTCTGGAATCCTGATCTGGCAAAACTTCATTGTTGCCGGTGATTTCGTCCAGTAACATCCGTTGCGTTTGCGTAGTCGTCTCCGATCGGAGCCATCGCCTGTTTCAAATGGGAGTGCCACGGCCACGGAGCTTCGACGTGGCCGTGCGAGGATGTGAAGGGTGATTTCCCTTCGCACGGCCACGTCGAAGCTCCGTGACCGTGGCACCCCATTACCCAGATTTAACAAGGCGATGGCCCTGGTCTCCGATCGGGGCCGAAGTCTTTCTTGGTGAGAGCAATGTCTTCCGCAGTGGCTCGCATCGGTGTTGTGCTTTTGGCGCTGGCCCAGCTTGGCGTCTCGGGCTTCTACGCGCCCGTCCATCGAATGCTGCATCACTCGCTGCGGCACGTCGATGCCAACCAGTCGTCGGCCACTGCCACGGGTTGTCACTCGGCCTGTTGCCATCACCACGCGACGCAGGCTGCGACGGTTTCCAACGGTTCGAGTGATGAGCCGACTCCGACCGCTCCGTGCCCTGACGACGAGAACAGTTGCGTCTGGTGCGCGATCGCATTGCATCAGGCTGACGCGACGAAACCTGCCGCCGAGGTGGCCGTTGTTGAATTGATCGAGTTCGTCTCGACTCCCCATCACCCACCCGTTGCCGCACGCCCGGCGATGGCCTTCGATGTGCGTGGTCCGCCCGCAATTTAAGCGGCAGCCCCGTCGATGTGACTCGCGCCGGCCCCGACTGAGTTCGGATGAGCCGTCGCGCGAGCCGTGTTTCCGCGCCGACATTGGTGTCGCGCGTCTGTTCTCTTCGTGCCGTGCTCGCTGCGCGGCCGAACCAATTCGTCTTTGATCTTCGTCAATCTCTTGTCATTCTCCGACGCACCCGAAGTGGTCGTCGAAAGGAGTCTTTTATTATGTTGTCTTTCTCTCAACGTCATCGACGCGCGTTCACGCTGATCGAATTGCTCGTTGTGATCGCCATTATTTCTGTGCTGATTGCCTTGTTGCTGCCCGCCGTGCAGCAGGCGCGGGAAGCGGCCCGTCGGTCGCAGTGCATCAACAATCAAAAGCAACTCGGACTGGCTCTGCACAATTACCACGACACGTTCAATGTCTTCCCTCCCGGCTGGATCGGCGTGCAGAGTGGCAGACCAAACACCGAAGGCCCGTCCGGTTTCGCGTGGGCGTCCCACTTGCTGCCGAATCTCGATCAGGCTCCGCTGTACAACCAGATCAACTTCAAGGCGTCGTTGCTTGATTCGTCGAACGACATCGCGAGAAAGTCAGTACTGGCCGCCTTCCGCTGCCCGTCCGATCCCTCGACGGATACATGGCAACTCGGCGAAGAGGGGAATCCGACGAACATCCTCGCCACGTTGCCCACGGCCAACTATGTGGGAAGTTTTGGATCGGTCGGGGCCGAGGTTCTCTGTATCGTCGCGCCGTTCCCCGCGTCGCAATGTTTGGGAGACGGTGTCTTCTCCCACAACTCCAAGCTGAGGATCGCCGACATCACCGATGGCATGAGCAACACGGTCATGCTCGGTGAGCATCGTTCGGATAAGAAGCTCAACTGGCACAGCACGTGGGTGGGACTGGTTCCGCGTGGTGAGGAAGCGACCGCACGGTTCTTAGCCGTCTCGGATCACACTCCGAATTCTCCGGCGCTGCACATCGACGACTTCAGCAGTTGGCACACGGGCGGCGTCCACCTGCTCTTCGGCGACGGTCGAGTTCGTTTCCTGACGCAGAATGTGGACCTCGGCATTTTCCGGGCGATCGCCACTCGCGCCGGCAGCGAAATCATCGGCGATTTCTAATTGCGTCAGGGTGGCATCAGTTCGACCGCTTC
>JAYUFF010000577.1:0-13036 GCA_043738825.1 Schlesneria sp. | reverse complement strand
CGTTATCTCGCCGCCAAAGACAAACGTGGCATCCGCTATTGTCTGGTCGAGGAAGGTCATCGACTGGACAAGATCGGCAGCGCGGGCTGGAAGCGGCTTGTCGAACATTTTCAGCGGACCGATTACCAGACCGTGCTCGATGGGCGGCCGCTGTTGTTTGTGTTTGAGCAACCCAAGCAGCTCGGCAAGCCCGAGTGGGATGACTTGCGGCGTCAAACTGTTGCCGCCGGCTTGAAGTCGCCGTATCTCGTGCTCATGGGCTACCGTCCCGAGCAGGATGCGAAGGACATGACCGCGATCGGATTCGACGCCGTGTCCGCCTACGCTCGCGGCGGCAGCTACAGCCTGACTCAGCCGACTTATGCCGAGCAGTGCGGCCTCATCCGTCGTGAGCGTTGGGAGAAGTGGCAGGCCCTGCGCGTTCCCAGCATCACCTTTGCCAGTGCGGGCTGGGACACTCGCCCGCGCAACGAACGCCCGCCGTTCTGGATGAAGAATGAAATCAAGGCCGAGCCCGACCTCACTCCGCCGGCACAGCAAAAACCACTCATCGACGGCGTCACGGCCACGCCCGACGAACTCGCCGCTCATGTCTGCGAGGCGGTCAAATGGGCGGCAACTCATCGCGATCTGAATCCCGCCAATGCCGTCATCATCTATGCCTGGAATGAGCACGACGAAGGGGGCTGGCTCCAGCCCACGCGCGGTGCCGATGGGAAGGCCGACGACTCCCGTATCCACGCTTTAGGAAAGGCACTCCGTGCGCTCCAGCCTCCGTTCGCGATCTCAAGACCAAAATGAAACCCACCCTCGCTGCATCCCGACATCGTGAAAAGGCTCTCCGCGAAAGTGGAAGCTTGGGTCGCCGCGCTGCCGAAGGAATACCTCAAGACCAAAGACAAGGATGATTGAGATGGTCGTGTTACGCATCGTCGGCCTTCTGGTCTTGCAACTGTCACTCGCCGTCCCGCTTTTCGCCGCCGATGCAGCGCAACCCAACATAGTTCTCATCCTCGCCGCCGACCTCGGATTCGGGGATGTGCGTTGCTACAACGACCAGTCGAAAGTTCCGACTCCGCACATCGACCGGCTCGCGCGGAAGGGGATGCGATTCACCGACGCGCACAGTCCCTGCACGGTGCGGCGTCGGCGTTCTCAGGCATTCAAGATTCTGCGATACTCCGCTCTCAAACATCGGTTGGCTGCGACGCATTCGGCGATGCGATGCTTGCCAGACATTGGAATGTGGGCGTTTAGAGATTAGGGCTGTCTTGTGTCGTCACTGATTGGTTTGGACTTCTTCGATAGTGCGAACAAACCGATCGACGGTTTGGTTTCGGTGCGTCGGCCGGGCACTGCGAAGAGTCCGCACGAAGAAGCCATCGTGAGACACGCTCAGGAATTCGAGATCGTCGATCACGTCTTCTTTCGGCGGTTCGTTGATGGTGAGGGCCGACACATTCGGTCGTCACAGGTGCTGGCTTATGTCGTCGACAACTCGCGCGAGAAACACTCGCCTGAGGTCTTGGCCGAGCTGCACCACAAGCTGTGGTTGCAGGGGCTCGCGCCGCTGATTTACGTCGCGTGGCCGACGCGAGTCGATGTACTGAGCTGTGCTCGCAAGCCGGACTTCTGGGACGATCGCAAGGGCGAGTGTCGGTACAAGCCGGCAGAACGAGTTGATCTGCCGAGCGATGACGAAGAGCAGTCGCCGTTGAGTGTCGCTGCGGATGTTTCCGATGCCCTCAGCAAGCGATGCCGTCTTGCAGCGGGACGGTTACTGAATGGCACGTTTTGGGAAGATGCCGACAACCAAAAGCTCGCGAAGGATGACGCCGCCGCGCACTCAATGCTCATCAAGGCGATTGTCGATGCGGATGTGGAAATCGGCGGAGCGAAGAATCGAGTACGACGACGTCTGTTGTTGCTGATGGTGTTGATCGCGTATCTCGAAGACCGAGGCGTTTTTCCGGCAGGCTATTTCGGGCGCTATCACAGGGACGTGCGTTCGTTTCGAGAACTGCTGCGAATCGGCACGGTCGAGGAAGTCACGAGCCTGCTGCGTTACTTGGAGAAGACGAAGTTCAACGGCGATGTCTTTTCGTTGTCGCATGACGGCGAAACGCTGACGGCCTCCGACTTCAAGAGCTTTGCGAACTTGGTCGAAGGCAAAACGCTCGGCAAGCAGAAGCATTTTTGGGAGCTGTTCGACTTTCGGCACATCCCGGTCGAAGTCATCAGCCGCCTCTATCAGCGTTTCGTGACGACCGACAGCGCCGTCTACACACCGCCGCTGCTGGCGTCGTTGTTGCTTGATCAAGTCATGCCCTACGACTGGCTGGACGGCAAGACGAGCGTCACGGTGCTTGATCCGTCGTGTGGTTCCGGCATCTTTCTGGTCGGTGCGTTCAAGCGATTGGTGACTCACTGGCGCAGTCGTCATCGCTGGCAACGACCGTCCGTCGCGGTCGTGAAATCGCTCCTTGCGCGGTCAATTCATGGCGTTGAGATGGAGCAAACTGCGGTCGATCTGACCGCATTCAGTCTGGCTCTCGCGCTGTGTGATTCGCTCGATCCGCCGGTCATCTGGAGCCAACTGCGATTCGACAAACTGGGCGGCCGCAACCTGCGCTGCGGCGACTTTTTCGATCCCGCGACGCAGGCTGCGACGGACGAGAATCCGTGGCCGGAGAAGTTCGACATCATCGTGGGCAATCCGCCGTTCGAGTCGAAGCTCGAAGGCGAGGCACGCGTCAGTGCGTCAAAGCGTCCCAAAGACTTTCCAAAAATCCCGGATCGGAACGCGGCCTACTTCTTCCTCGAACGCGGCCTGCAATCGCTGTCCAAGGGCGGTTCGCTCTGTCTGCTTCAGCCGCATGGCCTGCTCTACAACAGCAAGACCGAAGAGTTTCGCAAGCACCTGATGCAGTTAGCGCGACTCGACACGGTGTTGGATTTCGTCTCGCTGCGCGGACTGTTTGACGGTGCCGATCCGAAGACCGTCGTCTGGCACGCCATCAACGAGCCGATCGACGATGGCCCGATCCATCACCTGACGTTCCGCCGCACCTATGCCGCTGCGGAACGCATCGCTTTTGAGATCGACCACTACGATTGGCACCGTGTATCGCGAACGTGCGCCCAAACTGATCCGTTCATCTGGCGAACCGGGCTGTTGGGTGGCGGTCGGCTTACAGAATTGTCAGAGCGTTTTCAAAAAATGACCGCTCTCAAAACATGGATCAAAGAGAAAGGTGACGGCTGGGATTACGGAGAAGGATTCATCGCAGCCAAAAAGGGAAAACTCATCCCAGCTCCCTTTCTAACGGGCCTCCCCTTAATTCCCACCAAGGCATTTTCCCGAAAGGGACTTGATCGGTCTGCACTGGGGAAGCAATTCGTGACGGAGACTCTCTTCAAGTCGCCCTACACCGTGACCAGATACAGCCCGCCGCTGTTGCTCATCAAAGCCAATGCGGTATTGCCCACCGTTTTCTGGAATGAAGGCCAGATCGCATATCGCGACAAGATCATCGGAGTTCACGCTCCGCCATCGAGAATCGAGAAATTGAAGGAGCTTCACAACGCATTCCGGCAACATCATCAGACCTTTCGATTTGCTTGCGTCCTGAACGGGACGCAGCAACTCACTGGCAAGGCAACGGTGCCGCTGAAGCAAGACATCGACCTGATCCCGATTCCTGCGGACTTCACTGACCTTGATCTCGCCTTTTGGGAAGAGGCACTCAAAGACGACGTCCTCGATTACATGGCCGACTATGTGCGGCTCGGGCAGGACTCGGAGTTGCTGACGAAGGCTGCGAATGATTCGCAGGTTGGCGAATATGCGGCGCTCTTTGTGCGAATGCTGGGCAGCGTCTATCGCAACTTAAAAGCTGCCGCAGCGGTGCGGCTCAACGGCCTGATCGCTCAGCCGTTTTACTTCGGCAAGCAGCCGGAAGCCGATTGGCTCCGAAAGGGAGACGCCGACGCATTGCAACGCTTGATCTACGACACCAGCCGCGAGGCACTGCGAGTCATCCGCGTTGTTCGTCACTACGAGAACAACGTCATTCTGATCGTGAAGCCGGATCGCTTGCGGTACTGGATTCGATCCACCGCCATCCGGGACGCGGACGACACGCTGACGGACCTGCGTCGGCAAGGATGGTGAGCCATGTCGCGCCACGATCCGCTCCCGCCAATTGGCACGGGCCGAATTTCGTTTGGCCCCGTTGACGAAGACGGGCTTGTCCCGCGCACTCTGGAGTTCATTCGCCAGCAACTCCCCGCATGGCGCGATGACCCGCGCCGTCCAAAGAAGGTCGCAGAGAAGGGGCTGAACTCGTCGCTGTGCCTCTTCCTGGGGAACTCTGCGAAGACCCATCTCCCAATGGTTCTCTTTCAACACGAGACGCTGCAAACAGCAGGACGAACCGTCGATATCGGGGCGCACCCTGCCGAGGAAGGCACGACTATCGGCACTCGCTGCTTCAGCATCTACGCCCCGTTTCTGGTCGTTGAATGCAAGCGACTTCCAACACCCGGCGGGAAGGTGCGAGAACGCGAATATGTCTCTGGCTTTCACAGCAACGGCAGTCCGACAGGTGGCATTCAACGCTTCAAGCTCGGCTTACACGGAGGTCAGGTCGAGGTCGCTGCCATGATCGGTTACGTCGAGAAGCATGACTTCAACCACTGGCACAACGAGATCAATCAATGGATCGTTCAGCTTGTCGGTGCGTCGGTTCCAGACGGCACCACTTGGACGCGCTCCGATCAGCTCTCAAAACTCGATCAGTCCCTCGTGACGACGGCCAGTTGTGACTCCGAGCATTCACGAATCGGCAACGTCATTTCTCCTGTCATTCAACTGCGACACATTTGGGTTCGCATGTGACGACCTGACTGATAGCAAAGTCGCCAAACCCCTCGATCACTCACACAACGACTTGAACATGAAACGACTGCCCTCTCTTTGCTTCACTCTTCGAGTCGTGCTCGCCGTGTTTTGCGGTGGTTCCGCGAGCGCCGCTGAGAAGCCTTCAATCACGCAACCAAACATCGTGCTCATCCTCGCCGACGACCTCGGGTACGGGGATGTGCATTGCTACAACGACCACTCGAAAGTTCCGACTCCGCACATCGACCGGCTCGCGCGAGGGAATGCGATTCACTGACGCGCACAGCCCGGCGACCGTTTGCACGCCGACACGCTACAGCCTGCTGACCGGGCAGATGGCGTTTCGCGTGCCGAATGGCGGCACGGTCTTCACCGGCGTTGGCGGGCCGTCGCTGATCGCACCGGGTCGGCTCACGCTGCCGAGCATGCTCCGCGAGAGTGGCTATGCCACGGCGAGCGTCGGCAAGTGGCACGTTGGGATGACGTTCTTCGACAAGGAAGGGCAGCCGGTGCGCGGCGATGGCGTTGAGGCGGTACGTCGCGTCGATTTCTCTCGGCGCATCGAGGGCGGGCCGGTCGATCATGGCTTCGAGCGTTTCTTCGGAACGGCATGCTGTCCCACAACGGACTGGCTGTATGCCTTCATTGAGAACGATCGAGTGCCGGTGCCGCCGGACGGACCACTCGACAAGTCGCGGCTGCCGAAGCATCCCTACGCGAACGATTGCCGCGCCGGGCTGATCGCGCCGGATTTTCCGATGGAGGAAGTGGATCTCGTCTTCCTGAAGAAGAGTCGCGAGTTCCTGGAGCAGCACGTTCGCCAGTCGCCGAGCAAACCGTTCTTCCTGTTTCACTCCGCGCAGGCCGTGCATCTGCCGTCGTTCGCCGCGCCGCAGTTCCAAGGGAAAACCAAGGCCGGCCCGCATGGCGACTTCATCCATCAGCTCGATCATGTGGTCGGCGAGCTACTAACGACGCTGGAACAACTCGGCGTCGCCGAGAACACGATTGTGATCTTCACCAGCGACAACGGCCCGGAGACGACCAGTGTCATCCACATGCGCGCGGACTATGATCACGACGGGGCTCGACCATGGCGCGGAGTCAAACGCGACAGTTGGGAAGGCGGCCATCGCGTGCCGTTCCTCGTCCGCTGGCCCAGCAAGGTGAAAGCAGGCGCGACCAGCACGCAGCTCACCAGTCTCACCGACGTGATGGCGACGGTCGCTGCCATCATCGGCGCGAAGCTGCCCGACAACGCTGCGGAAGACAGTTTTAATTTGCTGCCCGCATGGCTCAACGAGGACCAAGCACCGATCCGCCCCTATCTCCTGCAGCAAGCCTTCGGCGGACAACGCACGCTTTCAATCCGTCGCGGCGATTGGAAATACCTCGACCACACCGGCTCCGGCGGCAATCGCTACGAGAACAACCCCGGCCTCAAACCGTTCCATCTGCCCGACACTGCCCCCGACGCACCCGGCCAGCTCTACAATCTCGAAACCGATCCCGGCGAGACGAAGAACCTCGCGATCGAGCGTCCTGAAATCGTGACCGAACTGAAAGCGCTTCTCGAACAATCCAAAGCCACCGGCCGCAGCCGACCCGGCCAACACTGATGCTGAAGCACCAACACACGGGCTGCAAAGCAATCAAAGTAGACCATGCGATGACCGACACCAATGCTGACGTGGCACTCCTCACCGAGCAGCGGTACACGGCTGCTGTTGCTGCCGACGGCGATTGGTATCTGGACAACATCCTGCGCGATGACCAGTTGCTGCAATCGGCCTTGGAGCGTCACGGCATCTCCTCCGTGCGGATCGACTGGGCCAGCCCCGATGTCGATTGGTCGCAATTCCGCTGCGCCGTCTTCCGAACGACGTGGGACTACTTCGAGCGGCAGGCCGAGTTCACCGCCTGGTTGAACCGCATCCGAAGTCAAACGCGACTCTGCAACGATGCGGCACTCATCGACTGGAACATGGATAAACACTACCTCGCCGACCTGGAGGCGAAAGGCATTCCGATCGTGCCGTCGCAGTTCATCGAACGCGGCAGCACGGTCACGCTGCATGAACTGCTCGAAGATTCCGGATGGGATGAGGCCGTTCTCAAGCCGTGCATTTCTGGTGCGGCCCGTCACACCTATCGCCTCAATCGTGAAACGGCCGCTCCACTGGAGCCTGTCGTGCGGCAATTGCTGACCGACGAATCGCTCATCCTGCAACCGCTCCAACAGAGTGTGCTGCGTGACGGCGAGGACACGCTCATGTTCTTCAACGGCTGCGTGACTCACGCGGTGCGGAAAGTCCCCAAGCCCGGCGACTTTCGCGTCCAGGATGATTACGGCGGAACGGCTTCTCCGCATCAACCGTCGGACGCTCAGATCGAATTCGCCCAACGAGTGCTGGCCGCGTGTCAGCCCGCACCGGCCTACGGACGCGTGGACCTGGTCCGGGACAATCACGGGAACCTCGCGGTCATGGAGTTGGAACTGATCGAACCCGAACTCTGGCTGCGAAACCATCCCCCCGCAGCGACCGCATTCGCTGACGCCATCGCCAAGCTCGTTCTCGCCTGACGATGATAAATCGGGCTATTCGCAGCATCAAAGGAGACCTCGGGCTCCGTACACTCCGACACGTTCCGCCGCGAGCTGCACAAAGAACTCAAGGCGATGACGTGCTGGCCAATCCGCCGTTCAACGATTCCGACTGGCACCGCAGTGACGAGATCGTGCGGTGGAAGTACGGCCTACCGCCCAAGGGGAACGCGAACTCCGCCTGGGTTCAGCACTTCATCCACCACTTGTCGCCGAGCGACTTCGCAGGCTTCGTGCTGGCCAACGGCAGCATGAGCAGCAATCAAGCCGCTGATCCCGATGAGCAACAAACCCAAGGTGACCGGAGTCAACTATCATCCGCTATAGCGTCCGATCAGCGCCAACTGGGTGAGCTTGAGCGGCAACCCTCACACCGTCAGCTTGTGCCTGGAGACAATCTGGAACTACCCGCGATCAATCGATCGTCTTCAAGCGGCCGTAATTTTTCAGGTATCCCCGAATGCGCACTTTCTTGCGAGTGCTGTCGGAGCTCATGTAACGGACAGTGCCGAAGATCGGACGCTCTGGCCCCCAGGCTCGGTCGTAGCGGCCGAGCACCCAGAAGATGCCGGAGTACGAATTCGGGTTGCGTCCGTCGAGCGCGTATTTGTTGTTGAGTTCGATCATCACGTCGAGTGCGGCTCGCGGCGTCGCGGTCCATTCGAGAATCTTCTTGCCCCACAGCATTCGCAAGTAGTTGTGAATGCGGCCCTCGCGGACGAGTTGCGTTTGCGCGGCGTTCCAAAGTGGATCGTGAGTTGCCGCGGCGGCGAACTCGTCCAGCGAGTAGACGTGTTCGCGGCGGTCGCTCGCGTGCTTGGCGAGCGTTGCCTGCGCCCAGTCTGGCAGCGATTCGTACTGGTCGTAGTCTTCGCGATGCGAGGTCATGTTGTAGCCGAGTTCGCGCCAGGTGATGAACTCGTCGAGCCACGACTCGGCTCCGGGACTCGTGCCCCACCAGCCTTCGCGCTTCCCGCCGGTGTTCTCGCCGAGCAAGTGCGGAGACCATTCTTCTCGCGACATCAATTCGTGAAACAGCTCGTGCGGCGAGATGTGGCCGAAGTGCAGATACGGCGACAGTCCGCTGCGATTGTCGGCATCCGGATCGTTGGCACCGACGGCGTACTGCGGCAGGCTTTGATCCAAAAACATCGCCAACTTCTGCTGAGCGACCGCCGAACCTCCGCGCGTTTTCACGACGCCCACCGAATGATCAATCGGCAGCGCCCCAAGCTCCGCCGCATCACCCGCCAAAAGTTTTGCTGATGCCGCAGGCCAGCGCGTCATGATCTCCGTCGCCAATCTCGCCAGAGATTGGGTTTGTTCGCGTCTCCCCAATCTCTGGCGAGATTGGCGACGGAAGACAGCCAGTGGATCTGGCTGCGGAAACTGTTCGAGATGCTCCGGCAACTGCTTCTGTAAAAACGCTCGAAACGAAAACGCCGTCGTGAAAACGCGGTGGGTCGCCCGCAGCGGCAGCAGTCCGTTGGAATCAACCGACTCCAATCGTACCGTCAATCGCGAGGCGGCCGACAACACCATGCGCGGCAGAAAGAACGACGGGAAGTCATCCGTCACGACGACACAAGCTCGCTCGGCGAGCGCTGCCAACAATCCTTTGCCGGCATCGGCCGACGGTTCGACATACGGAAAGTACAACACGCCGGGATTCTTCAACTCGGCAATTCGAGCAGCGTTCTCGGCCATCCCGTCGATCACGAACCGATGAATCCGATCGCTGGCCCAGCGATATCCGATCCGCAGCGGCTCGAAGATCACCAACGGCTTCTGCAACTCAACGGCCAACTCGACCGCACGTTGCAGGCTGAAATTCCAGCTCGTCCGCCGGAACGCGATCATCCAATACAGCACGAAGTCGCCGTCCGCTCGAATCGGCGCGTCGTTGCAGGTCTGAATGCGAATCTCTGGAACAAGTCCGCCGCTCATCAAGAATTCAACCTCCAAATTGCGAAGTTCAAAAAGACGGCGAACGACGTCCAAGCCAGATAGGGAGTCAGCAGCCACGCAGCGGTGACGGACTTGCCTCGAAACGCGAGGCAGGTGGCGACGATGGCGAGCCACAGTGCGACGATCTCGGCGAAGGCGAGTCCGGGGCGTTGCATTCCGAAGAAGAGAATCGACCAGAGCACGTTGAGCGCGAGTTGAATGCCAAACCAAATCAATGCCGATCGAGCGGCCGACCAACCTTCACGACGCCATACGAGCCAGGCGGCGACGGCCATCATCAAGTATAGCGCCGACCAGACGGGGCCGAAGAGCCAGGCGGGCGGATTCCAACTCGGCTTCGCCAGCGTTTGATACCAGCCGCCGACGGACGTCGATGTCGCTGCTGCTCCCAATCCGGCCGAGGCGAAGCAGACAGCGATGAAACCGATCAGCCATGCCACTTGTCGCAACGCTGACGGTTGCCATGTTGTCGCTGGCTCGGCAGATTGGCGAGCGGTTGTCGCGATGCCGTTCAACATGCCGCCGAAGACGAACTCGTGCAGCGGGTAGACCGAATACCAATAGGCCAAGCCGGTCAGGCCGACCGGATCGAACACTGCCGTCTGTCGAATGCGCGAACCACTCGCAGTGGGTTCGACTTCAAATTCGAGCCACGCTCGGCCGGGAAGTTTCATCTCCGCAACCAGCCGCAGACGGCGATTTGGTTCCAGCGATTCGACACGCCAACAATCGACGGTGTCTCCGTTTTTGAGTTCTACAGGATCGCGCCGACCTCGTCGCAGACCGACTCCACCGATGAGCAGATCCAGCCAACCGCGAAGTCGCCACAGCCAATTTCCGTAGTACCAGCCGGTCTGACCGCCGATCCGTTGAATCGGAGCGAACGCCGCTTCGACAGGGACGCCGACTTCAACTTCGCGCGAATCGACCAATCGCGTGCCGAATCGGATTCCACCCCAGCGTTTGGGTCGGCCTGACGCGCTGAGCGCGTCGGACCAGCGAGTGGCCGTCCATTCGTGGTCTTCGTTGACGAGCGCTCGCGCGATTGCCTCACGGACGCCGCGCGGGCGAATCGCAAACACTTCACTCGCGCGTGAGTTGGTCACGAGCGTCGGATTTCGCAGGCTATCGACCAGCTTGCGGCCGACGCGGGCGTAAACCGGAGTCACCAGCCCCAGCCACAAGCTCGACAGACGCGGCGAGAGAAACGGCACCGAGATCATCCAGCGTTTCAACCCGCGCTGCCGAGCGTACTCGCGCATGATGTCGCTGTACGACATTTGGTCCGGGCCACCGATCTCGAAGATGTCGCTCGGCCCGTCGGACAAATCCATCGCGGCCAGCAGATAGCTCAAGAGATCCTCAATCGCGATCGGCTGCGACGGCGTCGAGACCCACTTCGGGCAGAGCATCACCGGCAACTTTTGAACGAGTGCGCGAATCAACTCGAACGACAGACTGCCGGAACCTATCACGATCGACGCACGGAACTCGAGGACTTGCGCTGCCGATTCGCGCAGGATGTGCCCGACCTCTTGCCGGCTGCGCAGGTGTTTCGACAGTTGTTGCTGCTCCTCACCCAGACCACCGAGATAGATGATGCGCCGCACTCCGTTTCGCTTCGCGGCCTCGGCGAAGTTGCGAGCGGCCATGCGATCTTCGTCCTCGAAGTCCTTGCCGGTCCCCATCGAATGCACGAGGTAAAACGCTATTTCGATGTCACGCAACGCGGTCACCAACGACTCCGGCTGCAACACATCTCCAGCAACGACCTCGGTCACGGGACCGACTCGCGGCTGCAAGAACTCCGGCCGCCGAGCCAAACAACGCACGCGAAAGCCACGTTGCTCAAGCAGAGGAATCAGCCGACCGCCGACGTAGCCGGTGCCGCCCGTGACCAGAACTCTTGAATCAGCAGTCATGGTTGAGACCTGAAAGACAATTAGCCGGAACGCGCTAGCGTCCGGTTCGTGAACGCAAACCGGGGCTAGCGCCCAGCGGCTGATTTGCGATGAACGATCGAATCATCCAACGCGAGAACACTTGAACCGAACGACGGCTCAAGTGTTCTCACGGAGTCGGCTGGAACTCTGAGAAGCCCCAGCACAGGGCATCACACTCGATGGACATTACTGACGGCAAGCTGGCTGAGCCAAGGAGTATGTCACTCGACCCGAGGTCGGGCAGACGTGAGTCACATACTGAGCCTTTGCCGGAGCCACATGAGATGTCTTGGCCGTCGCGGCCGGTGGCAACATCACGCTGTCGATCACATGGATGACTCCGTTCGAAGCGTCGATGTCGATCGCGACAAGTCCGGCACCGTTGATGGTCGCCGCACCGTTCTTCATCGCGGCGGTCAACATGCCGCCTTGAACGGTCTCCAGTTCCTTCTGGCTCAGCACTTCGTTCGAGAACACTCGACCGGCGACAACGTGAAACTTCAGGATCGCCGCCAACTTCTCCTTGTTCTCTGGCTTGAGCAGGCTCTCGACCGTTCCGGCCGGCAGCTTCGCAAACGCTTCGTCCGTCGGAGCAAACACGGTCAGCGGCTTGTCACCCGACAACACTTCGACCAGCCCGGCCGCCTTCGCAGCCGCGAGCAACGTCTTGAACGTCCCCACCTTCGCAGCCGTCGCCGGAATGTTGTCGCCAGATGGCAGCAGCACTTGGTCGATGACGTGAATGATCCCGTTCGAGCAATGGATGTCGGCCTTCACGACCGTCGCTTGATCGACTCGGACATTGCCCTCTTCAACCTTGATGTTGACTCGCTGACCATTCACCGTCGCGGCCGCGTCCAGCTTCACGACTTGAGCCGCCGCCACTTTGCCAGCGACGACGTGATACGTCAGCACCGACACGAGCTGGGCTTTGTTCTCCGGCTTCAGCAACGTCTCGACCGTTCCCGCTGGCAACTTGGCGAACGCTTCATCCGTCGGAGCAAAGACCGTGAACGGCCCTTTGCCTTGCAGAGTCTCCACCAATCCACCCGCCTTCAAAGCCGCCGCCAACGTCTTGAACGAACCGGCCTCAACAGCCGTCGTCACGATGTCTTTGCCAGCCGCATCGGCAGCCATCACGCCGCCTTGAGCCAGACTCATCGCCGCCACAGTGGCCGCACCCAAAAAGAATCGTCGATTCCACATGTCTCTCTCCCAATCTCTGGTTTCTGGAATTTCCGAGCGATGCCCGACCCACATCAAGTCGTTCAAATCGTTCAGACAGATCGAAGACCGCCGTCGTCCGGGAGACTTAACCGGATTTGCAAATAATTCAGATTTAACCGTAATTATCCGATACCTGACGCCACGACCAGTTCGAGTGGCCGCTTTTTTTAACGAAATATGGACGTTTTGGACGAGTTGTCGGTTGAGGGTTTTCGCGGCTGACGGTAGTGTCTCGACCAACTTGAGAAGTCCAACGATTTCGCCAGCCAGTTTTTGAAACGAGTCATGCCACAGCTTCTTTCACCCAAACAAGTGGCCGCAGCGATTGGGGCCAGCGAATCGTCGCTCAAGCGCTGGTGCGATCAGGGTCTGTTGACGACGGTGAAGACG
>JAYUFF010000576.1:0-1844 GCA_043738825.1 Schlesneria sp. | reverse complement strand
TTGCACTTTGCACTGTTCACTTCTCACTTTGCACTTCAGTCGATCAAGCGAACTGTCACAGTAGAATTAATCCGCCGAGCCACGATCGCGCGGGCCTTGCCATCGCACCGCGCGAAGATCAACACACCCGGCCGATCTCCCGGCAATGGCAGGCGGCGACGAAGGACATCGGCCTGGATCGGGATGTGTCGGCATTTGATTTCGAGTTGGCCGAAGTCTGACGTGCGCAACCACGCGCGTAGATCGCTTTCGTTGTTGGGCAGGTCCGCGAGGACTTCAAACGGTTCGACGAAGGCGGAGGCGACGAGGTTGTCGCCGGTCAAATACTCCTCGGCACCGTCGAGTCGGTTCAGTCCGAAACGCTCTGCGACGAGATCGAGCATCCCGGCTCGGACGACGGCTGGATCGGGGTCGTAGAGGTAACGGCCGAGCGGCGCGAGCGCGGCCGAGGCGTCGAGCGGATGTCCGGCAATGGTCTCACCGGAGGGCAGTGCCGTCGCGCGGAACGGAGCCTTCCCCGAGAGATCGCCGAACCAGATCGTGGCCTCCTTGCACTCACCCGACAGACTGATGAGTTCGATCTCGACGCCATCGAACTTGCCGCTAAAGTTGCTCGCCGGTCCGACCTTGATCGCGCCGCCCCGGCAACGCGTCATCAATTCGTTCAAAAACGGCAGCCCCGGCTCGTAGTCTTCGACGCGCGACACGCGGCCTCCCGATCCGGCTCGTCGATCCGGATCGACATGCACCAGCCCCGCGATCTCGGTCAGGCTGGCCACATCGACGCACAGCGTCTGCACGCGCGAAGCGACTCCGTAAACCTCGGCATTCCATTCCGTCCGCAGACACGCGGCGGGGTTGAGGTCCACTGCCGTGACCTCGCACCGCTCCGCCAGCGCCACGGCATCGCCACCGATCCCGCAGCACAAGTCCCAGACCGGCCCCTCGAACCGCAGTGCCTTGTGTCGCGCGACCGCCTCCGAAGTGGACTGCTCCAGCCCGACACGGTCCAGCCACATCGAGTCGCCTCGCGCGAACTTGCCTATCGCCTTTCGACGCAGTTCGTGCAGCGAGAGGGCCGCTCGCACCAAGTCATTCGGATACTGACGCCTCAGCACCGCTTGCAGTCCGAGTTCCGCGTCGGTCCAGCCCGAGATGAGATCGAGGATCTCGGGCGTCTGACGGAGTGCTTGCAGCACCCGGCATTCGTCCGACGGAAGAGCAAGTGTTTCGGCGATCACGGGTTCGTGGCGTGGTCTCGACATGCGGTCCTAACTCGGATTATTCATGGTCACATTGAAGCCTGACGCGCAAGCGAAGGATCTGTTACGACATCCCTTCGCTTGCGCGTCAGGCTTCAATGCCGCACTTTGTCATGGAACTCCCTGAGGCATGAATTATCCAAGCTACAGAATCCACCAGTTGATGTAACCGTTCACCAGATAACTCAGCCAACCCACGCGATCGCACAACCACAACAGCGGCGCGTAGAACTTGGCAATCCAGATCGGGCCACCGACGTGAACCGCTTCAAACCAGTACCAGAACATCGGCCCAATGGTCAGGCTGGCTATGACGACATACGCCACCAAGTAAAGCACCACGCGAATCGCCAACTGTTTCAAGTAGCGTTTGATCCGAACCGACAAGGATAGCTGCTCGTCCATGCGGGCAGGATAGCGTCGCGCGAGTCGTCTCGAAATCGAGTTGCCAAACACACGCGACGGACATGCCACAACACAGGGCAATCGCCTGTTTCAAATGGGGGTGCCACGGTCACGGAGCTTCGACGTGGCCGTGCGAGAACGTGAAGGCGATTTCCCGATTTCACGGCCACGTCGAAG
>JAYUFF010000575.1:0-1845 GCA_043738825.1 Schlesneria sp. | reverse complement strand
ATCTCCCTTGTCGCGGCTCGTGTACTTTCAGATTCTTGCGGACCACCACCATGCGATAGGCACGCTCGCACGCGGTCGGCTGGTAGTCGAACTCGGCCACCGATTCGTCGACGAGTTGAATATCCTTGTAGCCCCGTTCCTCGACGATCGCCTGTTTGACCCGTTCGGGCTTCGCGCGGGGCGTGGTTCGTACCTCGTATTTTGGCGGTCGCGACAGCCGTTTCCACGCGGATTGCGGCAGATCGTCGGCTTGCAGATGCAGGCCGGAATAACAGTCGTACCCGAAGACGAATGTCACGTCGCCCGCCGCGTGCCAGCGGTCGAGATGCGTGGTCTGCGAGAAGTCGGTGTCGCCCCGCAACAACATTTGGCGAAAGCCGGCCTGGCGACAGAGCGCGATCGACTGGTCGAGTTGAACGGCCGCGCCTTCATGGCTGGGTCGGTTGCCGGGCCGGTTGGTCAGTCGCAACACCTCGCCCGTATTGGCCAGCGTCACGACAAGCGGATGATAACCCCAGGTACCCTTGTACGAGATATCAATGCCCTGCTTGCATTCGGCTCCCGTCTCGACGAGCGTGCCATCGGCGTCGATGCGGGCAACGTCGAAGAACTCGGCCGGCTGCCGAGACCAGACCTTCCGCCGCGCGTCGTCGATCGCGGCTTGGAGATGTTCCAGATCGGACGGCGCAAACCGGCGACAGAAGTCACCGGCGGTGGTGGGATCGGGAATTCGCGAAGCACCCAGCAAGTCAAGGTAACCCTCGTCCTGGCGACGCAGCTCGAGGTCTTCGAGGCAATGGCCGTCACACAACACGTTATATGCCAGGTTCAACACATGGTCCGACTCGTGATAGGGCAGGTGCATTTTGAACAAATGCAAGCGGCTGTCGATGGCTTCCGCCAATTCCAGTTCCCGCGCGAGCGAATGGATCAATCCGATCCCGCCGTAAGCCGTGCCCGTCGCCCGTCCGGCCAGTTCGAAGCGTGGGTTGCCGCCGCGAATGATCGGTTGCGACATGTCGTCGGGGTAGTTTGATTTGTCGAGCCGTCGCGCGCTGCGACGCTTGCGGGCCTCGATGCGATCGCGGATGATCTGATGCACTCGAAATCCTTTCGTGAAACCGGAATTCATGAGAAGCTACCTACCCATGAAATGCCGAAAAACGCGAAAGGGTTTCGTTTTTTTCGCACAAATCCCAAAAGAACAACAAAAAGCATGCTTGATTAAGGATTAGCTGCTTGTCCTTGACCCGCTGCGTGAACGTCTTCGTGTTCGTTCCGGGGTGGAGGCACGTCCAGGCGTGGGCGTTGATGTCGTAGAACCACAGGTCGTCCATGATGTGGCCGTCCGGCTTGACGTAGGCGTGGACGCCTTCGCCGAAGAGGAACGCTCCCCGCTTGTCCGGTGCGAGGATCAGGGCTTTAGCGCCCCACGAACTACCCCGTGCCTTGCCCCATTTCGGGTCTGCGGTTGGGACGCCGAGTTTCAGCCATTCGTCGTCTCCCAACGCCTTGATCTTCTCGACGTGCGCCCCCGGCTTGCCGGGCAGTTCGGCGAGTGGCCCTCCCTTGTCCTGGGCGCACAGCGTCAGGCTCAGGGTGAAAAAGGCGGCGAGTACAATTCCACAACGGATCATCCAGAAGCTCCTTTTGAACGTCGATCTCGACATGGGCAACATGATTGATTCTCGGAAGCCATCAGCCGCCCACAATTCCCGCCAGCGCCCGCTCGATCCTATCCATCCGTGCCAAACCGGACCTGAGCGATTCGGAAATGCCAGACTCGCCCCAATACGCCCCGGCCAACTGACCGCAGACCGCCCCGTACTCGAAGTCTTCTCGGTG
>JAYUFF010000574.1:0-4938 GCA_043738825.1 Schlesneria sp. | reverse complement strand
CTAGCCGCCGGTGCTGGTGCAAAACCGGCGGCTAGCGCCGTGCCGCTCACAATCACTGACACTCATTTGTGCTTCGCTCCTAAGCGGCGTCACGTCAGCGGGATCGGCCAGTGCATCCCGCAGGTGATGCCGCCATCCACGTAGATCACCTGACCGGTCATGTAGGCCGACGCGGCACTCGTCAGGAACAGCGCCGCCCCTAACAAATCCTCGGGTCGGCCGAGCCGTCTCAGCGGCGTATTGGCTTGTCCCCACGCCTGCATCGTCGGATCCGACCACAGCTTCTGCGTCAGGTCTGTCAGAATGAAACCGGGTGCGATCGCGTTGACTCGAATGCCGTGATCGCCCCACTCCATGCCCATCCCGCGCGTCATCATGCCCAGTCCCGCCTTGCTCATCGCGTAAGGCAGGACTCCCTTCAGCGGAGCAAACGTGTTCAGCGAGTCAATGTTGACGATCGTGCCTCCCGCTCCCTGAGCAATCATCTGTTTGCCGACCGCCTGCGCGACGAGAAACGCTCCCTTGAGATTGATGTCCAGAATGTGGTCGAACTCTTCGACCGAGTACGTTTCGACTCGCTTGCGAATGTTGACTCCCGCCACGTTGAGCAGCGAGTCGATCCGGCCGGCCTTCGCCACGACGGTCTCGATCAGTCGCGGTACGTCGTCTGGTTTCGAGACATCGCAGACGGCGTAGTCCACCGGGTGAGAGGCCCCCGAAATCTCGTGCGCCGTCTGTTTCAATGTCTCTTCCTCACGCCCCGCGATGAACACGCGAGCACCGCGCGCCGCAAACCCCTCCGCCAATCCCCGCCCGATTCCGCGACTGCCGTCCGAAACGAGCACGACCTGGTCGCGAACCGAAAACAACTCGTCGGTGTCTGCCACAATCGACCTTTCACTGAATCAGGGAGCTGACTGATCGGACTCACTCGGCACGACGGAGTGCCTGCCGCACGCTCCGATTGCGAAGGCAACCGTGGCCTCGCACCAGATGCCGATCCAAAAAACTACTCATTCGGAATTGGCAAATCGGAGGGGGCGAGTATACTTCGCACCCTTCCGCGACCCGAGCCTCAAGAATAACAATTGCGGCTCGATCTGATGCCCGGCCCGCTGGGCTTGGCGACTCTGCCTGATGGTGTAACGGTAGCACGAGTGACTCTGAATCACTTGGTCCAGGTTCGAATCCTGGTCGGGCAACTCTTCAGCACCACGTTATGAGTGATGCGAGACGAAATTGGTGACAAGGACTTGGAGCAAATCGCTCTGAGAGGCTCTCCGAAAAGAAATGGCTTGTTTTCGGGGTGCCACAGTCACGGCTTTGCGTGGCCGTGCTTTGGTTGTCGCGAAGACACGGCCACGAAAAGCCGTGACCGTGACACTCAATCCAATTCTTCGACATCTGTTGCGGCAAGTCCAGTTCTCGGACAGCCTCTAAGAACAACTGCTGATCCTCACCGACATCCACGCGGCGGAGGGCGAGGAACCCGAGCTGCAAGGACCGCCGCATCACGCTGGAATTCGACACGCCCACTCATGTCGGCGACAGCGAGATCCACCTGCTGAACAACCTGCTGGTGAAAGTCGGTACTGGCGGTGAGGTAAGTTGAAATCCGGGCGAATGCCAGTCGCGTCACTCGGCTATGGACGGATGCAGACTTCGGTCACGAGCGATTCGGGGTGCGGGTAGTTGGGTGGGATGCCGGGGGCGGTGA
Organism: Schlesneria sp.; assembly: GCA_043738825.1. Taxonomy (GTDB): domain Bacteria; phylum Planctomycetota; class Planctomycetia; order Planctomycetales; family Planctomycetaceae; genus Schlesneria. The sequence continues at coordinate 3,221 of JAYUFF010000574.1, read as the reverse complement.
CGGGTTCGTGTTGGGTGAGGCGGTGGGCGACGACGGTGTGGTTGAGGTCGAGGAGTTGGGCGAGGAGGTCGCTCTTGGGGGAGAAGCCGTAGGCGGCGAGGACCGCCGTGTCGAGCGTGGCGTGGGCATCCTTGAGGGGATTCGCGCCGGGCAACTCCAGCGTGCGATAGACCGCGCGCAGGCCACCGGTGATTTTGGAGAGCGCTTCGGCCCGCACTCGACGCACCTCCCGCCCCGCCTTCGCCACCGCCTCGGTCTGCTTCGCACTCGCCGACTGCGGCCAAGCAAACGTGTCGAAGACGGATGGCGGTGTGTAGCGGAAGTCCGATTTGAGCTTTGAGCATTTCGTGATGAACCACAGCCAATGAGCGGCGGATTGCAGGATGCCGAAGCTGTAGTCGTCATCGAACGCGAACCCTTGCAGCGCGTCACCGGGACGAATTTGATTCGAGACAAACACGAAGATTGGCCGCTTCGTGACGCGCGAACAGACCAGAAAGCGCGGCAATCGCGAAACGGCTTCGATCATTTCGCGGCGCGACCGCCAGTGCCACCACCAGTGTTGCAGGTGGTCCTTGTGAGCGTGTTCGTCGTCGTGTTCGTCGGTCGCTCTGGTTTGCAAATCGGGCAGGACTCCATGCTGAACGTGTGCGAACGCAGCCTTATATTGCTGAGCGTCGAGAATCGACATCTGGTCGAAGTCGATCACAAACCGCATAGGTGAGCCGTCCCCAGTCAGCAACTCGCGGCCAACCAGATAGGGAAAGATGACTTCGCGTGAGCGGCTGTCTTTCCGGAGCAATTCATCTCGTTCGGCTTTCGACAACACGAAGCCGCTGTGACCCGGCGTGATCCCTTGGCAAACGGCCCCGATACGACCATTGACGCGAAGAGACTGTGCTCCGCTCACATCCGCCTGATCCGACAACGCCGAGTTGATTTGGTCACAGTCACTGAAAGCCAGTTCATACTCCTTCGCCGCTTGACCGCTTCCACGCTTTCGTGATTTCCCTTTCTTCACGCCGGGCTTTGGCTCGACCTTGGACCACAGCCGTCGCTTTTTTGGAAGCAGCTTGGCGTCCTGCGTCTTCACCCAATTCGCGATCGAGACATGGACGTTGGCCTCGCCGGACCACGGCTGATTCTCTACGGCTTCGATGATCGTGCCGGTGGCGGCGATGTGGTCGAGGCCGCCGACGCGCGATTGGTTGTTGCGGATGTTCTGCGTGCCGACCAAGCCCGCTCGACCGGCGAGCGGATCGGACGGTGTGCAGTCCGGCAGATGGTCGTGCGATTTGCGGAACCAGTAGACGCAGTAGTCGGCCATCCCCGGCACCTCGGGATAAGCACGCCGCAGGGCGTTGACATAATCCGGGCCGTGTTCGGGCTTGAGCCGCTTGGCTCCGAGGAATGGCGCATTGCTGATGATGACATCGGTCTGCGGCCACACAGTTTGCTTGCCGAGTGAATCGATCAGCGCGTCGGTGGCAATGATGTTGTTGTCGAGGTTGTCGAGCGGCAGCGGTTGCTCGGTGACGTGCAGTTCGTCGATCGCCAGCTTGCGCGCGATCATCATCGTCACCTTGGCCAGTTCCACCGCGAACGGGTTGATGTCCAGCCCGTAGAATTGACCTGCATTGACGAAACCAAACGACATTTGCGTGGGATCAGCTTTGGTCGGGAATTCCTTCAGCCGTTCGATCAGCCGCGCCTCCAGCCGTTTCATCTCGCGATAGGCGATGTACAGAAAGTTGCCGGAACCACAGGCGGGATCGAGCACGCGAAAATGCTGGAGCCGCGCGAGCAACTCTCGCAACTTCGCGAGTGTCTTCGCCCCTTCGATGGCCGCCTGCCACGGCTGAGTGATGGTCGGGACGACGATCTTCATGATGTCGATGGGCGCGGTGAAGTGTGCCCCGAACGCATGCCGCTCCTCATGACCGAGCGAATGCTCGAACAGCGTGCCGAAGATTTCGGGCCGAACCTTGGACCAGTCCTCGCGTGCGGCCTGCTGCAACTGGTTGAGTTCGTCGGACGCCAGTTCAATCCGCACGGGATCGGCGAACAGTCCGCCGTTGAAGTAATCAACCCCCTTGTACCGCCCGCCCGGCGTTTTGCCGGGCGTGTTCATTTCCACGAACAAGCCGCCGAGCAGATCGTAGGTGTCGCGCGGACTGTGGCAGGCGTCGAGCAACTGTGTGACGGTGTATTTCTCCAGCAGCCCGATGTCCTCAGCAAAGAACGACACGAGCATTTGCAGAATGAACCGCTGGGCGCGCGGTCGCTCAATCCGCCGTGTGATGAGCTTGTTGAAGCAGGTCGCCAACCGATCCGCCGCATCGCGCGTCACCGCCTCGTGATCGTTGCCAAACACCGGCTTCTCGTCGGTTGGAAACAGAAACGCGAGCGGTCCCCAACGCTCAGGCAGGTCTTTCAGTTGCACAACATCCAGCGGCGTGTCGATCTGCGCGCTGTCGAAGTCGTAAACCCAGAACTCGTCAAAGTTGCAGAGCACGACGTACTTGGGCCGGTTGGGCGCGAGCCGAATCCAATAGTCGAACGCCTGCCGGTAGTGCTTGGCGAGGTTCTGGCCGCGCTTCTTCATCTCGATCAGGACGACCGGCTTCCAGACGTAGTCGGCAAACGCCGTCCCGCCGCCATCTTCCTTCCCTTTGCGGATGCGGTATTCGGTCTGGCCGCCAACTTCCAAAACCCCCGGTTGGCCGAAGGCTTGAAACAGCCGATCCAAGTAAATCTGAGCCTCACCCTTTTCATCGCCGCGAATGTGCTGCGAAGTCCAGTTCACGAATTCCGCGAGTCGCTGCTGTCGTGTGGTGTCCATAAGGGCGTAGTCAACAGCCTCTCACTCTGTCTGTCGAGCGAGTGAACCTCGTTTTGCTGAACGACCGGGTTTCAAAGCAGACCGCAATCACGCGGCAATCGACTTCGCAGCCTCAGTCAAGAGCCGCTCCAACGCCCACGGGTGAGGTGGCTGGGGGCTTCGTGCTGTGGAGTCAGTGCGAGACACCGCCGGGCTTCAATGGGGCCGTGCTTCGTCAGCATGGCAACAGGGACGCGGCTCAACACTGTTCGGCACTGGTGTTGCTGCGGGTGCGGCGTGATTTTTCACGAGAGTGCGGCACGCTTTTTGCGCCCGGCGAGATGTGAGCGATTGTTCGCTGATGGAGGCTCAGAACTCACGGACGAACCACGGCCAGCGG
>JAYUFF010000573.1:0-4949 GCA_043738825.1 Schlesneria sp. | reverse complement strand
TGAAGGCTGTTTCCCACTCTCACGGCCACGTCGAAGCTCCGTGACCGTGGCACCCAATCCCCCAGCTTCAATAAGGCGATGGCCCTGTGTTCGAGAGAGTTTCCTGAATCAGCCTGAACTTGCCCGAGTGGTTTTGACCGATGGCGCGGTTGCACCCTATAATCCCGGCCACATTTCGGCAGCCCTTTCGCCTGCGTCTTCGTCCGTTTGCGACGCGGCTTTCTGGTTGAGTTGCGTCTCTACACCGGACAATGTCCAAGGCCAGCGTCGATGAATCGTCCCGAAGTCGAAGCACTCTGCCAACGGGGTCGTGATGCCTTGAAGCAGCGCGACCACGCGGAGGCGAACGATGCCTTCGAGAGTGCCATTGCCGCCGACCCCGACAGCATCGAGGCTTACGAAGGTCTGGCCACGGTCTCGTACCTCGACGGCGATTTCGCGGGAGCCATCAAACACTACACCAAGCTCACCCTGCTCAAACCGATGGAAGGTCGTTACTACACCAACATCGGAGCGATCTACAACCAGTTGGGCGAACACCAAAAGGCTTGCGACTCGCTGCGCAAGGCCATCCAGCGCAATAAAAAGAGCGCCGAATCGTACTACAACCTGGGGATCGCCCAGCGGAAGCTCAAGCAGAACGCGATGGCGGTCTCGGCCTACAAAGAGGCGATCAAACTCAACCCGAGCATGGCCGAGGCGTACCAAAATCTCGGCATCACCTACGCCGACATGGGCAACCTGCAGATGGCCATCGCCAACTTCAAGAAGGCCCTCGAAATCAAGCCGAACTTCGACAAGGCCCGCAAAGGTTTGGAGAGTGCCGAAGCTCAGTTGCTCCACAACAAGAACTCGCTCAATCCGTTCGGCCGTCTGGTGGACATGAACCCATCGGCCGCCGCGACCGCACCGGCGGCAGGCCGTGAGTTGAATGAGCAGGAACGATTTGAAGAGCGGGCCCGTGTGAAGCAGATCGCCGAGGAGATCGAACGACTCGCGAAAGCCTGCCTGGAGTATCTCAAGCAAAAGCTGGAACCCGCCGTGATGGAGGTGGAGCGCGCCACGGCTCAAGGGGCCGACGCCGCCTTCACGCTGCCCGAGGCTTCCGACAACTTCCGTGAAGCAGTGAACCAGTGGGGAGCCTTGCGCAGAAGTCTCAAACGCAAAGTCCTCGAACTGCGCGAACACGAAGAGTTCATCAACACGCCAATCGTCAGGCCGTGAAGCGTTCGGCGGCAGCCTGATGACGAGTGAGTCGATCCGGTGTTGCGCCTTCCCGCGCCAGACGCTCACCAAAGAAACAGGATCTCGATCATATCCTGACTTGGTAGTACAGCGACCCGAACGTGATTAACGTCCGGGTCGCTTGTTGAGCTTCGTTCTCAGAGTTGGCGGAATGATTGCACGGCGACTTCAGGGGGCAGGGCCTGCGCGAATTGCACATGGTCCCCCATCATTTTGTCGGCGTTCAAACCTCTCAGAGGTGCTACAACGCCGCCATGCGATATGGCAAATGTGCGGTACGGATGACATTCTGCTCGCGTACATTGCATAGTCCGCCTCATCACCGTCAGCGTTTCGGCACGCTGTTGTTCTTCAAAGAACGATCCACTCCGAGTGTGAAGAACACCACCTCTTCGCCATCCACGCAGAAGACCTTCTTTCCAAGCACATCTAAAATCTGTAAACATCGGTCGATCCGTTGCACCGTTTCGCAGAATCACTTGCTGAAGTCGATCGATACCCAAAGTGGACGCACCATGACAAATCGCACAATGTGGTTTGAATACAAATGTAACTCATCAACGACGGTTTTCGGAGGCTGCACGTCGCGAGTTGAGGCTCACCTGCTACTCACCACGCAGTGGTCACGGGCCACCTGTCGCGGACTCAGAGTTGGTAGCGCGTCCACCCGCTCACGTGTTCGTCGCGGTGTCACGCTGATCGAAGTGTTAGTCGCCATTGGAGTCATTGGATTACTTGCGGCATTGTTGTTCCCCGCGATCCAGAGTTCGCGCGAATCTGCGCGAAAGGTGCAATGCCTGAATCACCTGAAGCAGTTGACGCTCGCCTGCAACAACTACACTTCCACGTACGGGTGTTACCCGGGTGGTCAACTTTCCGCATTTGTGTCGATCCTGCCTGAACTCGATCAGAAGACCTTATTCGCCAAACTGCAAAACTTGGATGACTCTTTCAACGTTCCCCCGGAAATCAACAACGCACGTCCCGCCGTTCTAGCCTGTCCGAGTGATAACGTGGCAACCGGGTATCGCGTGACGACCAGCTACAACTGGAATCGAGGTTGGGATGGCCCTCCACCCCAACCGTTCTACGCCGGGGATTCAACGGGTGTCATCCTGCCAGGAAGGAAAGGAATCATCCGCGAAGCCGACGTTACGGATGGTCTCTCCAACACGGGATTGTTGGCGGAAGCGCTCCCAGTGCTGAATGGCATCGGTGGTCGTCAGATTTGGCGCGATGCGGACGAATACGCTTATCACCCCGTCGAAATTCTCGAAGGACGATGCCGAAACGCGACGCGTGTTGAACAGTATCTCGTGCGTTCCGCCCCGTGGACATCCGGAATCTACGGTCACTCGACGTATGACCACGCTGTCGCTCCGAATGGGAAGACGTGTTCGTTCGTGCAAACGGCAGGTAGCGCACATTCGATGCCCGGAACGCACCTTGCTCTGTGCGATGGATCGGTACGGTTTGTCTCGGCGATGGTGAACCTGAAGACTTGGCAAGCGCTCGGGACGCGAAGCGGCAACGACCACATTGGCGAATGAGTACGTGTTGAATTTAAGTTGAGTGCAGCCGATCGAGATCGTTGACGCTTTGCCGCAAGTTTGTGCTTTCGCTGGACCGTACCGTCCGGGCCGAACGGCGTTGTTCAAAGTCCACATTACTTGGGCTGCAATGCCTCGGCAATCTTGTCCACATCATAGACGCAGCCAGCCCACGTGCCTCCGCCCGCTCGTTGGAGCAACGCCCACAATCGAGTCTCCGGCGGGAGCTTGGGATCGCAATGCAGCGGCTGCGCCGGCGTGCGTGCGGCGAGAATGTTGGCTCCCTCCTCGGGAGTCACTTCGTTGTCCGGAGTGCCGATGAAGTTGAGCGTCCCGGTCAGGTGCCGGGTGTCGATTTCGATCCGGATCAAATCGCCATCGCGCAGTTTTCCGATCGGGCCTCCGTCGAGAGCTTCGGGGCCAACGTGACCAATGCACGCGCCGGTTGAGACTCCCGAGAAGCGGGCATCGGTAATCAGCGCGACGTGCTTTCCAAACGGCAGGTAACGCAGAGCCGACGTGATCTGATACGTCTCCTCCATGCCGCAGCCGAGCGGACCGCGACACATCAGGACAATGATGTCCCCCTCCTTGATCGGCGTGAGGTTGGGAAGGGGTTGAGGGTCGAGGGTTGAAGGTTGAAGGTCAGAAGAGAGACGCTCTGCTCCGGTCCCCTCGCCCCTCGCCTTGGAGGGGAGAGGGTTAGGGTGAGGGGTCTTGTCTTTCGTCTCCGCTGGCTCTTGTCTCTCGACTCTCGACTCTCGACTCCCCCGTCCCTTCCCCTTCACCGCCGCAATCGCATCCCGCTCCGAGGTGAACACGCGCGCCGGCCCCGTCTTGCGATAGACGCCGTCTGCATCAATCACGCTCTTGTCGATCGCCGTGCTCTTGATGACGGACCCTTCCGGCGCGATGTTGCCCAGCGGGAACGTGACGGTACTGGTGAGTCCCCGCTCGCGCGCAGCAGTTGGCGACATGATGACCGTGTCGGGATCAACGCCGTCGCGCGCGACGAGCAACTCGCGCAGACGGGTTCGACGTTCGGAACGCTCCCACCATTCGAGGACATCCCCCAATCGACGGCCTGCCACCGTGAAAGCGTCCAGCTTCAGCAGCCCGAGCGTCCGCAGATGCAGCATCAATTCGGGGACGCCTCCCGCAAGGAAGAACCTCACCGTCGGATGGCCGACCGGGCCGTTGGGCAGACAATCGACCAGCCTCGGCACCTGGCGGTTGACGCGACTCCAGTCCTCAACCGTCGGGCGAGTCAGCTTCGCTTCAAACGCGATGGCCGGAATGTGCAGCAGCAGATTCGTCGAGCCACCGCAGGCCGCGAAGACAATCATCGCGTTATGAATCGCGTCCGCAGTCAGCACGTCGCGCATCGTCTGGCCGAGTCGCTCCATCTCGACGACGGCCCGCGCCGAACGTCGCGCGGCATCGAGCCAGATCGGCTGCCCCGACGGCGCGAGGGCCGAGTGCGGCAGGGCCATCCCCAACGCTTCGGCCACCACCTGTGATGTCGCTGCCGTCCCGAGGAACTGACAACCTCCACCGGGCGAGCCACACGCGCGGCATCCCGCCTCGGCGGCCTCTTCGAGCGTGATCTCACCGTGCGCGAAGCGGGCACCGATCGTCTGGACCTTCCCCGCATCCTCACCCGTCGCGGGAGGAAGCGTGACTCCGCCGGGGACGATCACGCACGGCAGATCCCGCTGCGCGGCGAGGGCCATCATCATCGCGGGCAGCCCCTTGTCGCACGTCGCCACGCCGATGACCCCGCGCCGCGTGGGCAACGACCGAATCAGCCGCTTCAGCACGACCGCCGCATCGTTGCGAAAGGCCAGGCTGTCCATCATCCCGACCGTTCCCTGAGTCCGCCCGTCGCACGGATCGCTGACGTACCCGGCAAACGGCAACGCCTCCAGCCGATCCAACTCCTCGGCCGCCGCCCTCATCAGCAGCCCGACTTCGTAGTGCCCGGTGTGATACCCGAGCGCAATCGGCTTGCCGTCCTCACCGCGAATGCCTCCCTGCGTGCTGAGGATCAAAAACTGTTTCCGCAGCAGTTGCGAAGGCTTCCACCCCATCCCGGCATTCTGCGTCAGCCCAAACAAATCGCCAGAAGGCGAGTTGAGCAGCATCTCCTCCGTC
>JAYUFF010000572.1:0-4954 GCA_043738825.1 Schlesneria sp. | reverse complement strand
GAAACTTTCGAGAATTGATGGTGGGCCGACGCGGCGAAGCGCCGCTGGTCCCACCCTACATTTTGTGCAACTTCAAACTGCACGGAGCCGTGCAGGGTTCTCAACCAGAAACCAACGGTTACCCGAGCGACCGGCCGAGTTCGAAGATGGCGGAGGTGTCGAGGCGTTGGTTGTTGGACTCGAACAGGCTGTGGATGCAGGCGTGGTGAATCTTCATCTTTGTGCCGCCGACGCCCACCGCGCCGTAGCACAGCCGGCCGCTGCGGTCCTTTGCCTTGTCCATGACTTCGAGGCCCGCGATGCCTGCCGGGGCGATGGCGTTCAGATCGATCGCCAGCTTGAGAGTCGAGATCGCTGACAACTGCTCGGCCGAGATGAGTTGAACGCCCGCAGCCCCGGCGGCCACGACGAGTTGCACACCGCTCGTCGCCGCCGCCATTCCGTCGGGCGTGGCCGATTCGCACGGCGTGAGCTTCGCGGTATCGACAACTTTCGCGAGCATCTCGCACGCCGCGCGCGACTTCTCCAGCGAGCGGGAAGCAAGTCTCACCGTCGCTCCCTGACTGAGCAGGAGTTGCGCGACGCGGCAGCCGACCGGCCCTGTTCCCGCCAGCACGAGGGCCGTTTTTTTCGTGAGCTCGAGATGTTTTGCAGCGGCCAACACCGTCGCGACGGCGGTCGTGTTGGAGCCGTTCGAGTCCATCATCACCGAGACCGAGAACGGCCCGAACAGCGTTTTGAGCACCTTCTGATAGAGGGCCTCACCTGCCGCGACGTTGCTGCCACCGACGAAGATCGCGGTGTGCATCAGATCGGAGGGCCTGCGGGTGAAGATGGCTCCGTGAACGAGCGACTCCACATTCTCGGGCGTCACGCCGCCGTAGCTGAACAGTTCGTCGGCCCCCGCATCGACGGCGACGACGCGGTCGAAGGTGCTCGGCAGGGGATCGGTGTCGAGTTGGATGAAGATTTTTTTCATGGGGCCATTTCAAAACTAGGCCGACGCGCGAGCGAGGGCCGGGCATCGCATGGTGAGCAAAGCCCTCGCTCGCGCGCCGGGCTGGTGTTTCGAGGATTTGAAACCGACTCAAGAACGATTCGGAAAACAGGAGTCCGGAAGCAGGAAAGCGGGGTCAGAATGCAAGCAAGCCCACGGAAGAGCTGTCCCGTGGGCTTGAAGTCTAGCGAAAAGCTCATCGCTCACAGCTCTTCATCAAACTCCCGAGTACGGGTGCTTGGCCGAGTCTTTCTTGGCGAGCATCTCGTCGGCGCTGGGGGAATTCTTCATCGCACTGGCGATGGCCATCATCGTGGCTTTGTAGTTGTAGTCCACGATCTTCTTGTCGTCGGCCGCTTCCCAGTGGATGAACACGCCGCAGACGATGACCAGCTTTTCGCACTGATCCTTGGGGATCACGCCGGCGGCGACGGAATCGGCCACCGCCTTGGCGACGGCGTACTGAGCCGGGCCGAACATCTGGACGGCCTGCTTGGCACCCTTGATCGTCACCTTCGTGATCAACACGGTGGCGGGCTTCACCATCAGGTTCGGCTCCAGAATGGCAAGCAGGTTGCTGTGACCCTGCTTCTGATCGGCGAGTGCCTGGCAGAACGTAGCGCCGACAGGACCGGTCTTGTCTCCGATCAGGAGGTCGATGTGAGCGATCTCATTGCCATCACCGGCGAGGGCTTCTCCGACGTAGAACGACATGCTGTAATCCTTTTCAAGTGAACATGACTCCGACGGCCCTCGCCCTCACCTTGAGGAACTGAGTCCGGTCGCGGGACCGGTTCGCACGATGACCATTCGCCACCGCCGCCGCTCAACGGGCAATGTGATACCAACCACACCCCGATATTTCCAGCCGCCCCGGCGTGGCCGGTGGGTGGCCGTCGGACGATGGAGCAAGTATTCCAAGGCTGCAGTCCGGCTTAGCCTTGTTCGCCGGACTTCTCTCCGGGCGCGCATCGGAGAAGAGAAGTCCGGCTTTCGGAAAAGCCGGACTTCAGGACGGTTCGCGGCGGTGGGCGTTTGAGGTGGAAGAGACTCACGAACGATGAATGATCTCGAAGCGGCCAGTCATGTTCGTGCGAGTGCATCCGGTCGGCGAGTCCTCATCGTGGGCGGCAGCACGCGCGCGGCGGCGTGGTCGGCGGTGCGAGCGGGTTGGACGCCGATCTGTGCCGATCTGTTCGCGGACCTCGATACTCGTCAGGTGGCGGAGATCGTCCCCGTACGAGACTTCCCGACCAGCCTGCCCGAGGATGTCGCGAGCGTGCAAGCGGGCGGCTGGTTCTACACGGGCGGACTCGAAAACCATCCCGACATCATCGAGCGGATGCTGCGACCCGACGCGTCATACGGCCCACTGTGGGGAACGCCTCCCGCCGCCCTGCGATTGGTGCGCGACCCGTTCTGGCTGGCGGAGACACTGCAAGCGGCGGGCCTTCCCGCGCTGGATGTGCTTCCCGAATCATCACCGCCGCCTGCCGACGGCACTTGGTTGCAGAAGCCCCTCGCCAGTGCAGGCGGTCGCGCGATTCGAGTCTGGAATCGCGAAGCCGCTTCACGCGACTTCGGGGAACCACACTACTTCCAGCGTCGTGCAGCCGGAGTTTCGTGTTCGGCAGTGTTTCGCGCTTTGGGCGGCAAAGTGGAATGGCTCGGTGCGACGCAACAACTCATCAGTCCCGTAGCGCCTCGCGAATCGCAGCCCTTCGCCTATGGTGGCTCTATCGGGCCGATTGACCAACTGGACAACAGCCCGTGTCCGCTGACAGACAAACAAATTGACAGAGTCTTTCGTCTGGCGGAAACGGTGGCCAGCGCGAGCCACTTGTTCGGTCTCTTCGGCATTGATTTTTTGGTTAACGTGAACGAGGTCAACGTAGTCGAAGTCAATCCACGATACACCGCCTCAGTTGAGATACTGGAACTTTCCGGGTGGGAGTCATTGCTGTCACGCGTCTTTGAAAATGAGAGCATCAAGTCGTCCGGCCGCCGTAGAAAATTGCAGGCAGCGTGTGTGGCCAAGTGGATCCTGTACGCCCCGCAGCAATGGGTTGCTCCCGACTTCAGCCGTTACCTGCAAAGTGATTCTCCGTGGGACGTACCGTATCTCGCCGATGTCCCCGCACCGGGTACTGTCATCCAAACTGGCTGGCCGATTTGTACGGTATTTGCCAACGGCCATCCTGCTCGCCAATTTGAGAGTCAGGCAAAAACGCGACTCGATACCATTTGGAAGCTTTGCCTGGCAGCCAATGGCTCGACAACATCATGATTGTTCGCACAAATGCGATGTTTCTCCTAATCGAGACCACTCCTTCTTGATCGCTTCGGCAACCGCCGATAAGATCGCCCCGCGTTCCAGGCCGACCGTTTCGTCGTCCCGTGCCTCCAGCCCCTATTAGAGACAAATGGCCAAAGCGACCGACATCCGAATCCGTAACGCCGTCTGCGCGTTTGAAGCCGTCACGTTTCGAACCCCGCTGAAATTCGGCGGACGCGTCATCTCCAAGTCATTTCTGATGAATGTCGATGTGGAGGTCGAATCTCGCGACGGCAAAAAGCACGCGAGCGGCTTTGGTAGCATGCCTGTCGGCAACATCTGGGCTTGGCCGACCGACAAGGTCTCCGATGACCAGACCGAATCGGCGATGAAAGCGTTCGCCGAAGAGGTCATCGAGTTGGCCAACGGTTGCAGCGAGTACGGCCATCCCGTGGAGTTGTCGTACCACCTGTCGGCCGAATACGAACATCTCGGCCAGTTGCTGGCCAGCAAGCTGAAATTGCCCGAGCCGATCCCCAAGCTGGCCCTCGCGGTGGCGGCCAGTCCGTTCGATGCGGCTCTGCACGATGCGTACGGCCGACTGCACGGATTGAACAGCTACAACACGCTGTCGTCGAAGTTCATGACGCACGATCTGTCGGAGTACCTCGACCAGGACTTCAAGGGAGAGTTCCTCGACAAGTACACGCTGCGCGAACCGAAGGAGAAGCTGCCGCTGTACCACCTCGTCGGGGCAATTGACCCGCTCACCGATGCCGACATCACAAAGAAGATTGGCGATGGTCTGCCCGATACGCTCGGGGAATGGATCGCCTTCAACGGCCTGACGCACATGAAAATCAAACTGTCGGGCGACAACTTCGATTGGGATGTCGAGCGAACTCTGGCGGTGAATCGCGTCGCCGAAGAGGCTCAAGCCAAACGCGGCTGTGCGCAGTGGGTGTACTCGCTCGATTTCAACGAGAAGTGTCCGAATCCCGAATACGTCGTCGAGTTCCTCAAGAAAGTTCAGGCCCAGTCGGCGGCGACGTTTGACCGGGTGCAATATGTCGAGCAACCGACGAACCGCGATTTGAAGGCTCATCCCGAGCACAAGATGCACGAAGCGGCGAAGCTCAAGCCGGTCGTGATCGATGAGTCGCTGACCGACTACGATTCGCTGCTGCTGGCGCGCGAGATGGGTTACTCGGGCGTCGCCCTCAAGGCTTGCAAGGGACAAACCGAATCGTTGTTGCTGGGTGCAGCGGCTCAAAAGTTTGGCTTGTTCCTCTGCGTGCAAGACCTGTCGTGTCCGGGTTACTCGTTCCTGCATTCGGCCAGTCTGGCGGCTCGCATCCCGACCGTCGCGGCCATCGAGGGGAACGGACGCCAGTACTGTCCGGCGGCCAACAAGCCGTGGAACAAACTCTTCCCGACGATGTTCGAGATCAAAGACGGCACCGTCGGCACGGCCGCTCTCAACGGCGAGGGCCTCGGATTCTGAGCGTCTTCTTTCTCCCTCGCCCCTCTGGGGAGAGGGCCGGGGTGAGGGGCGATTCACCAGCGAGCAACAACGCCGTGTGATTCAAGCCACCGAAGCCTTAGGCAACTCCGGGTGGATAACGTCCCCGCCCATAGAAGCCTGACGCGCAAGCGAAGTTTTCCTTCGCTTGCGCGTCAGG
>JAYUFF010000571.1:0-4956 GCA_043738825.1 Schlesneria sp. | reverse complement strand
GTTTAGCCGCTACGCCAACGGCGTGCGTGCGATCAACGGTTCGCCCGCGTTCGCTCCCACGCCGATGGCGTTGGGGCTAAACGTAAAACGTCTCACTCATGGCCGTGTGAGGTATAGCCGAGATGCTGTCGAATGAACCTGAACTCACTGAGCGTTTCCAGATGACCGGCAGAGATTGTGCCTGAGTACTTTGTCACAGCATGATCTTGGGGTAGCCACGCTCGCCAGAGCGTGGGGTCCATCCAGGGTCTCGCCCACGTTCTGGCGAACGTGGCAACGACAACAACCCCCATTCTTAGGTGTGACAAAGCACTGAGAGGCTATCCGGAAATTGCATTTGCCGCATCTTGATCGAAGCGACGACTTTGGGTGCCACGGTCACGGCTTGGCGTGGCCGTGTCTTCGCTATGACAAAAGCACGGCCACGCCAAGCCGTGACCGTGGCTCCCAAAATACAACGCACAAACCAGTTGTAGCCAACCCAAGTTCTCGGACAGCCTCTGAGTCATTTCGCCGCCCTCGGAGAATGTGGCGATGCAGAATGCGGAGCGATTCCGGTTGTAGCGCAGCATCTCGCCGGTATACTCACACCCGTCAGCGGCGCTTCGATTCATTCGACGCACGGACGCGTCCCAGACAACGGCGGGATCATGTTCCACACGAACAGATCGGGCCTCCCCGACCGAATGCTGGATGGACTGGTTCAAGAGATCGTGGACAACACCCCGGCGGTGATCTACGTCAAGGACTTGTCCTACCGGTATCTGCTCATCAACCGGCAATACGAGAAATTGTTCGACGTCTCATCCGAGACGATCATCGGCCGGAGCGATTTCGACATCTTTCCTCGCGATTTGGCGGAGGTCTTTCGCAAGAATGATGTCTTCGTTGCCAAAACGGGCGAGTCGATCGAATGCGAAGAGGTCGCACTGCACCGCGACGGACCGCACAACTATCTCTCCGTGAAGTTTGCCCTGCGCGATGACGAAGGCCAAGTGTTTGCCGTGGCCGGCATCTCGACCGACATCACGGACCGACTGGAATCCCGCCGTGAGATCGAATCGCTGCGTCGCCGCTACGAACTCATCCTGTCGTCGGTCGGCGATGGCGTCTGCGGGCTGGATGCCGATGGCCGGGTCGTGTTCCTCAATCCGGCCGCCGAACGAATGCTGGGTTACGCAGCGAGCGAACTGCACGGACAATGTCGCAGTCATTTCGTGGTCGAGCGGCGGCGGAGCATTCACGAATGTCCGGTCCATGCGGTCCTCAATGGAGGTCTCGCGCGGCAGGTTACCGACGCCGTGTTCCGGCACAAGAATGGGACTCACGTCCCGGTCGAATATGTGGCCAGCCCGATCCGGGACGGAGAACGACCGGTCGGCGCGGTCATCACCTTTCGAGATGTCTCCGATCGGATTCAACGGTTGCGATCCGAGCAGGAAATGCTGACGGCGAGCACGGTGCAGAAGGCGTTGTACCCGAAGAATGATCCCGTCGTGGCGGGCTTTGAAATCTCGGGAACCACGCATCCTGCCAGCCTGACCAGCGGCGATTACTATGATTTCATCACCACGCTCGACGGCGCGCTGGTCATCGTGGTGGGCGATGTCAGCGGGCACGGCCTCGGCCCCGCCCTCGAAATGGTCGAGACCCGGGCTTCGCTCCGCACGATCCTCCACTACGAGACCGACATCGGTGTCGCCTTGTCGCGATTGAACACCGTCCTCTCCAACGATCTTCCCGAGGGGATGTTCGTCACACTGTTCGCCGTGCGACTCGATCCGCAGCGCCGGTCGATGGTCTACACGTCGGCGGGGCATCAGGCCAACATCCTGTTCCAGTCGGATGAAGTTTCGCGGCTGAACAGCACGGGCACGGTGCTCGGCATCTCCGTCGAGAGTCCGTTCGAGACCGCCGCCGAGATCCCGCTGCATTCCGGTGATCTGATCGTCCTCGCCACCGACGGCATCATGGAACAGACTTCGCCAATGAACGAACAGGGTGAGACCGAACTGTTCGGCTGGAATCGCACGATGCAGAGCGTTCGAGAGCACCGCCACCGCCCGGCCAAAGAGATCCTGAGCCGTCTCTGCCACGATGTCCGCCGCTTCGCCGACGGTGCGTCTCAGAAGGACGATGTCACCGCCGTCATCATCAAGGTGCTGTGACCGCCATCAGTCCGCGCGAGACGTTTAGCCGCCACGCCAACGGCGTGCGTGCTAACAGCGGCCGATGTTGAGACGTAGCCGCGTAGGGCCGGTTCCACCGGCCGATGAGAGTCGATGACGAGTCCCAGACCGTTCGATCATCGAAGAGGCCGGTGGAACCGGCCCTACATGACTTTGTCATCAGGCTTGTGAGCGGCACGGCGCTAGCCGCCGGTTCTTGCCTGAGAAATCGACACCACGACACCGGCGGCTAGCGCCGTGCCGCTCACAAGCGAAGAGTCCAGGGGCTGACGCCACCCGGCTCACCGGCTTCACTTACTTGGCGGCTCCCGATACGGCTTCTTGTCCTGATACAGCTTCAGCCGTGTTGCAAAGTCAGCCTTCTGATCAGCCGGGGCGAGGCCCATGCCTTTTTTCTGCCACTCGACCGCTTTGTCGAAGTCCCTCGCTTCGGCATACGCGGCGGCCAATGAGTCGAGGTTGTTGGCCTCTTTCCATGCCGTCAGTTCGCAGGCTTTGGTGGCGTATTCGACCGCCTGCTGTCCGTTGCGGTGCTTCGCGTCCGGGCAGGTCGCTCGCAGCCAAGCGAGGCCGTTGCAGGTCTCGGCTGTCGGCGGACCTTCTTTCAACGTCGCTTCGTAATCCGCGATGACCTTCTCCCAGTCCCCTTTCTTCTCCCACGCGAGGCGGCGATTGCTGCGAGGCGGCTGATACTTCGGATCAAGCCGGATCGCCTCTTCGTAGTCGGCGATCGCTTTGTCGTAATCTCCCTTTTCGAGCGAAGCGTATCCTCGCCAATTGAACAATTCCGCATTTTTTTTGTTCTGGAGGATTGCGTCATCACAGTCGGCGATGATCTTGTCCCATGCTTTCTGCTGACTCCACGCGAGGCGGCGACCGTTGCGAGGCGACTGAAACTTCGGATCAAGCCGGATCGCCTCTTCGTAGTCGGCGATCGCTTTGTCGTAGTTCTTCTTGTCGTCCCAAGCAGAACCGCGATTGTTGAACGTCAACGCTCGCGAGTTCACCATCGCAGTGGAATCGCCGCCGGTGATGTCGGAATCGTTGAACGTGCCGACCTTCGCGTTGGGGCTTTGTGCTTCAGGGCCTCGTCGTAGTCGGCAATCGCCTTGTCGTAGTCCTTCTTGTAGACCCAAGCGCTGCCACGGTTGTGGTACGCCTCGCCGCTCTTCGGATTGAGCCGGATCGCTTCGCTGTAGTCGGCGATCGCTTTGTCGTACTCCTTCTTGTCGGACCACAAAATCCCGCGATTGAGGAACCACGCGGACTCGGTGGAGTTCAAACGGATGGCGTCGTTCATGTCGCCCAGCGCGATGTCGAGTTCCCCCTTCAGCCGCCAGATTTGGGCGCGGTTCCAGTAGTTGTTGGCGGTCTTGTTGGTCTCCAACAGCCGCGTGTAGTGGCCGATGGCGTCCTCGAATGGCACCACGTCGCCTCGCCGCAGGTAGGCCCGCTCCGACTTGATCCAGAGCCACTCGCCATCGACCTTGTCCACGGCAAAGACCGTGCATTCACTGGCCTTGGCCACTTCCTTGCCGCTGGCCGCCAGCGGAGCCTTGTCCTTGATGACCACCACCCGCTTCCCAACGAGCGGATCTTCCGCTCGCACCAGCGGCGACAGCCAGAGACTCAACAGACCGGCGACAATCCAACCGTGAGCGAACAACGAGCGGTGCATGATGCGGGGCCTCGCGAATGGGAAATGTGGAGGAAAGCTCTGACAGGCGGACAGTGAAGTCGGTTTGGCGGGGAATATCCAGCGAACCGGAGAGGAGACGCGGCTCCACCCAGTTGAACATGCACAAAATGTAGGGTGGGACCAGCGGCGCTTCGCCGCGCCGGCCAACCATCAATTCTCGAAGCTTCTTCATGGTGGGCCGGCGCTCGAAGCGAACTGGTCCCACTCTACTTTGAAATTGGAAAGAGCCGTGGGAGCGGAGAAATGCAGCATGCGAGTCGCGGAGCGACTCGCCTACGTAGCTCAGTCGCTCCGCGACTGAGATTGTTTTCCGTTCATCCAAGTCTTTCACTGAGGAACTTCTTCAATGCAGTCGCTTTCACCTGCTCGACCTTCGTGAACCGAAGTTGTACCGCGTCGAAGCCATTCTTGAACGGGGCGACTTCCTGGGAGATGCCGAAGCTGGCGACTTGACCGAGTTGGACTGAGCCGCCGGGGACGTAGAGGCTGAAGTCCACGCCGGCCGGTCGCTTGGTCACGATGTTCGCCACCGGCTGCTTGTTGCGCGAGTAGTTCACGACGACCTTCTGCGTCCAATCGACTTTGGCATCCGGCAGGATTTCGTCCAACAGCGCCGCCAGTTCCTCCAGCACGGCCGCGTCCCACTCGATCTTTCCCTGCAAGAAACCCTTCCGCATCAGATGCCACTTGCGGCCGAGCTTCTTCCACGGCGTGAGGTCTTCCAGATCGAGCGCCTGCGGATTCGTCGCGTCGAGAAACGATTGCCGGGCCTTCGCGAAGAACGTCTCGAACGCAGGTGCCTCCATGTCGCTGGGCTTGAGCAGCACGACGGTCACGTCCTCGAAGGGGCCGTTCGCCGCAGGCCGAATTCGGACGCGGGGCTGGCGGTTGTAGACCGGGATCTCGTCGAGATCGTTCACGTCCTTCAAGCCGAGTTCCTGCGACAGCGTCAACTCATCAAACGCTTTCTTGCCGACGCGGAACTTCAGCGACAACAGCCACTCGTCGCCGGTGTGAGCGTGCAGGAACCAGCCCGCCGTTTTCACTTTGCCCGTCACTTCGATCGTG
>JAYUFF010000570.1:0-1860 GCA_043738825.1 Schlesneria sp. | reverse complement strand
CTGACGCCGCCCGGCTCACCTGCTTAGGTTCCGGTGCGGTTCCATTTAGCGAGACCACGTTCCTTCAATGTCGTTGACCATCGTACCGATGCTCATGTCGAGCATTGGCACGATGGCACATCAACGGCGGCTCAGTGCTGGAACAGGAACTCTTTCGAGTTCAGGATCGCCCAGCCGACGTCTTCGAGGGCTTGGCGTCTGTCGCTTTGTGCGGCGATGTGGGTCTTGGAGGCGGTCAGCTCTTCGGCTGAGGGCGTTCGGGCGAGGGCGGCCAAGTAGAGGGCGGCGATGATTTCTTCGTCGGGCTTGTTCTCCTTGATCATCATCGCGATGCGGCCGTTGTCGGCGCGCAGCTTGTTGTGGACGACGGGGCCGTTGATCATTTGCAGGGCTTGCGACAGGTTCGATTCGCTCGACCGTTCGCACTGGCAGGCCATCTCGCGCTGGGGCTGGCCGAAGACTTTCAGGAAGTAGTGGTCGGTTGGGGGATCGGCCAGTTCGCAGGCTCGCGTGCCGAGCGGCATGCCGGGGAATTGTTCGGGGACGTTGGTGACGGCACAGATGCCGTCGAGCAGTTGTTCGGCGGACAGCAGTCGCGTGTTGGCGTGTGAGCAGTAGATTTCGTCGTCCTTGTTGAACGAGTTCTTCCGACTGCTGAGCTGGTACGTGCGACTGTTGCAGATCGTGCGGATGGCCCATTTCTGGCTGAAGCCGTTCGAGACGAACTGCCTCGACAACTCGTCGATCAGCCGGGCGTTGGACGGCGGGTTTGAGTCGCGGAAGTCATCGACCGGCTCGACGATGCCTCGGCCCATCAGGTGACCCCAGATGCGGTTCGTGACGCTCTTCGCGAAGAACGGGTTCTCGGGGGATGTCAGCCATTGCGCGAAGACGGTTCGGCGATCCTGATCGGCAGGGACATCGACATCGCCCTTGAGCAGCAGGTGAACCTTCATCTGCTTGTTGGTGCGCGGCTGGGTGACCTCGCCCGCGGCCTGCGTGAAGATCACCTCTTCATCCGCATCGACCGAGTTTTTGCGTCCAACGCGAGCGAATGCGGCGGCGATGCCGTAGTAGTTGTCCTGCGTCCAACGCTCGAACGGATGGTTGTGGCACTTCGCGCACTGAATGCGCACGCCGAGGAAGAGCTGGGCCGTCGTCTCGGTCGCGTCGAGTGGATCGCGGCTGGCTCGCCAGAAGTTGGCGGGCGGGTTCTCGAACACGCTGCCATTGGCCGTCATGAGTTCGCGGGCAAATTGATCGAGCGGCTTGTCGCTGCGGACGGACTCGTAAATCCATTCGCGGAACTTGTGAACGCCCGCCGTCTTCAACTTCTTGCTGTTTGAACGAAGGACATCGCCCCACTTGAGCGCCCAGAACGAGGCGAACTCATTGCTGTCGAGAAGTCGATCAATGACGACCGCGCGACGGTTGGGATTGGCAACGTCGGCAATCAGCGACTTCGCTTCGTCCGCTGACGGAAGTCGTCCCGTCAGATCGAGTGTGACTCGGCGCAGGAATTCATCATCGGAGCAAACTTCCGACGGCAGGATTTGAAGTTGCTTGAGCTTCTCGAAGACAGCGGCATCGACGAAGTTCTGCTCGGCGGGATTGTTCCACGCGAAGCCGGGGACATCTTCGAGGAACGTTAAGTACGTGGTCGACATCCCGGTGAGATAGCGGGCGAGGACGGCGGTCTCACCGCGCCCGTTCTTCGTCACCAGGCCCTGCACGTTGACCGAGCCGACCGATTCGTTGGAGGAGCTGAAGTCGGTGAGGGCGGTCACGTCGCGAACCGATCCGTCGCTGAAGTGGCCGAGCACCATGATCTGCTGGCGCGAGGCGGGTTGACGGAGGACT
>JAYUFF010000569.1:0-4958 GCA_043738825.1 Schlesneria sp. | reverse complement strand
GCCCGTGACTTCCACTTTGGCACCGCGCGGCAACCGGTCGCCGGTCTCGACGAACGACGTGCAGACCAGGCTCGCTGAACGAGACAGCCAGCGCGTCGTGCGGCCTGGAATGACGTTCTGCTCCAATAACACGACGGGGCAGCGTGTGCGAGATGCCTGCCAGACGAGTGGCGCGCTGGCGTAACCGCCCAAGCCGACGACGACGCTGGGCCGTTCCTCACGCATCATTCGTCGAACCGCCCGCCATGCGGTCCAGTTGCGAGTCGCGAATCGCCACGGATGGCGGGTCAGCTCGCGCAGCGATTCGACGGGCAGCGCACGATGCTCCAATCCGTGTCGGGCCAGGATCGTCTGTTCGAGTTCCCGTTCGGAACCGACAAACAACAACCGGGCGTTCGGTTCGCGACGCTTCAACTCCAACGCGACGGCCACGCCGGGAAACAGATGTCCCCCCGTGCCGCCTCCCGCGAAGATGAAAGTGCGAGGTTGAGTCATGCGCGATCCGTTGGATTGAGTTCATGTCCCCCTCACCCCCTTGGGGAGAGGGGCTAGCAGCCTGTTGAAAAACTTGTGGGGTAGGTTTGTAACCTGCCCGTGACTCATGGAAACAAGGGACTGGCAGGTTACAAACCTACCCCTCGCCCCTTTTTCAACAGGCTGCTAGGGGTGAGGGGCGAGGGGCGATGAAGGGACAGGTCGATTAGCAGGAGCAGGCAAACGCGGAACAAGGCCATTGCGAACGGAGGCGTGATCTGACTCGCCCCTCACCCCCGGCCCCTCTCCCCAGAGGGGCAAGGGGAGGAAGAGACGCGGGTTGAGTATAGCGCACCGGCCTTCAGGCCACGAGATCGGCTTCCGGCTGTTGGTCGCGAGACAGACTGACCACGATCCCGAGCGCGAGCAGACTCATCACGAGATTGCTGCCGCCGACACTGATCAGCGGATGCGAGATTCCCTTCGGTGGCACCATCGCCGTCACGACGGCCACGTTGATGAGAGCCTGTCCAAAAATCTGTGTTAGCAGCGTGAAGCCCGCCACGAACGAGAAGCTCTGCGGATCGAGGCGACTCAACATCCGCAGGCCCGTCAGGTAGAGGCTGCACCACAACGCGAGCAGACTCAGCGTACCGATCAGTCCGAGTTCCTCACCGATCACAGCGAAGACGAAATCGGTGTTGGCTTCTGGAAGGAAGCTCAGCTTCTGCCAGCCCTTTCCCAAACCGACGCCGAACATGCCGCCCGAACCCAGCGAGACGAGCGACTGCTTGAGTTGATACGGTGCCGCGTCGAAGTCGGCCCATGTTTCAAAGAACCCGACGATGCGTTGTCGCTGATACGGCTTCATCACGAGGATCGACATCGACGCCGGAATTGCGGCTAGCGCACCGAGAGCAAAGTTTCGCACCGGCCATCCCCCCGCGAACAGGACCAGTCCGGCTCCAGCCACAAGAAACAAAGCCGTTCCCAAATCGGGTTCGATCAGCACGAGCGGCACGATCAGCGCAACGGGAATAAAAAAGGGAACCGTTCCGGCGAACAGGCCGTTCAACCGCGAGCGGTTTCGATCCAGCACCCAGCACATCATCAACGGCAATGCGATCTTGGCCAGCTCCGACGGTTGAGCCGACACGCCCGGCAGCCGGATCCACCGCTGAGCACCCTTCACTCGCACACCGATACCGGGGACGAGTACCAACAACAGCAGCGTCACGCTGAGAACAAACAGCCACGGCGCGGCGGCCTTCCAGAACTCGGGCGGTCTCGTCGCCGCCACGACGGCCACGACGAGACCGATGCACAGGAACACCAGATGCCGCGAGAGATAGACCTGCTCGAATTCGGTCGGCCACGACGTGACGCTCGCGCTGTGGACCATGAGCAGACCGAAGCCGGTCAGCAGCAGCGTCAACGACACGAAGAGCTGGCGGTGAAAGTCCGCTCCGCGCACGTCCATCTCGACGACACTGGCGCTGGGAAAAGTCTGTGACATGCTCGCCCCATCGGCCAGATGACGGCGACTCTTTGAGCGAAGTTCGACCTCGGACGAACTCGCAGCAAGACGACCGCGACCGAATGGATCGTGTCAGATATGCCGCGAAGACGTGCCGAGTCGGGGCTTCTAAAACTAGCCCGACGCGCAAGCGAGGGCTTCGCGCGGATCGAATGTCCAGCCCTCGCTTGCGCGTCGGGCTAGTTCGGAGATGAGCTTATCTAATCTTGAGGCTCGCCACGGCCAGCAGCGCCAACAGCGCGGAGCCGATCCAGAAGCGGACGACGATCTTCGTCTCCGGCTGTCCACGGAAGACGAAGTGATTGTGCAGCGGGCTGCACGCGAGAACACGCTTCCCCGTGAGACGGAAGCTGGCGACTTGGGCGATGACGCTCAGGGTCTCGATGACGAACACTCCACCGACGATGACCAGCAGAACCTCTTGCCTCGTCACGAGTGCGCCGTAGCCGAGCAACGCCCCAGTCGGCAGCGAACCGGTGTCGCCCATGAAGACTTCGGCGGGATGGCAGTTGTACCAGAGAAAACCGAGCATCGCTCCGACCATCGCGGCGAACAGCACGCCGAGTTCACCAGCTCCCACCATGTGCGGGATGCTCAGGTACTCGGCCATCACTCGGTGGCCGCTGAGGTACGAGAGTGCCGCGAACGCCAGACCCGCGAAGACCAGACAACCGCTCGCCAGACCATCCAGTCCGTCGGTCAGGTTGACTCCGTTCGAGCTGCCGACCATGACGAAGGCCGCCCACGCGATGAAGCCCACGCCAATGAAGAGGCCCTGTCGCCCGATTGGGAAGATCAACTCCAGTCCCTGCGGCTGGCTCAGTTGCACAATGTAGAGCCACGAGGAAACGGCCAGCGCGAAGACCATCTGCGCGGCAAACTTCTGTCGCGCGGTGAGTCCCCGTTTGTGAGTGCTGACCTTGATCCAGTCGTCCATCGCACCGAGGCAGCCAAACCCGATGACGATCAGCAGCGCTTGGATCACGTACCGGTTCGACAAGTCGGCGCAGCACAGAGCCGCCACAACAATCGCCGCCACGATGAACAAACCGCCCATCGTTGGAGTGTTGCTTTTGGAGGCATGGAGTTCGTTGAGTCGGGCCGACGCGCTGTCGATCCGCTCGCGAAACCGGGACTTCAGCCAGCGAATGGCGAACGGCCCGCACAACACCGCCGTTACGAACGAGACAAACGCGGCCAGCGCGATCCGCGCCGTCAGAAACACCGGCGAGTCACCCGTGGATGCGCCTGCCAGCATCGAACCGTACTGTTTGAGAAGCCAGACAAGCATGGTGCGTGGTTTGTATTTTGTCCCTCGCCTCGGTCTTCAGACGCGAGCGACTATTGATGTTTCAAGAACAAGAAGGGTGACCACGGATTGCACAGATGACACGGATCAGAAGCAGGCTGAGAACATGCTTCGTCTCGTTTCTTCATCTGTGTCATCTGTGAAATCCGTGGTCAATCTCTTTGTCCTGGTTCTCACCGTAAAAATCACCCGGGTGCCGGGAGGTTATCCTCCCGGCACCCGGTCACAGATTCCGCCACAGAGAAAAACAAAGCGACTGACCCAGTAGCCGCTCCATCCTCCATTCAAGCGACCGCGACCCGGCGCGACCCGGACCGCTCGGATTCCCGCAAACCCTACGCTCGTGGCGGAACCGCGTTCCTTAGTTTCCGTGTTCGTAACTTCGGTGCAGATAGCACGCTTCTTTCAAGGGAGTGAAAAGTTCGCAGTGCAAAGTGCAAAATCTCCAAACAGACAGGCTCCGGGCATTTTTCACTTTTCAGTTTTCACTTCTCACTTTGCACTACATTTCGTGGTGGCAGCCATGCCGCGTCAGGCGCAGCGCCGTTGTGTGGTGTTGCCTCGCAAAGTCTCTTCCAGAGCGGCCCGCTCGCGGAGCCACTCGACGATCCGTTCCATGCGCGTGGCACGCGAACCCTTCACAAGGATCGCATCGCCCGGTTCGAGCCAGCAGTCGAGCACCGCCTTGGCGGTTTCGATGTCTGGCGCAGCCGCGATTCGATGAGGGTCCATCCCTGCCCGTTCGGCTCCACTGGCGATGTCGTCTGCGTGATCGCCGCAGGCCAGCAGCAGGTCGATCCGCAGTCGAGCGGCCAGCATGCCGATCTGTTCGTGTTCGTGAGCCGCTGTCGGGCCAAGTTCCTTCATGTCGCCCAGCACGAAAATTCGTTGACCGATGCCGGGCAGTTCGAGGTCTTTCATCATCCGACACGCGGCGGCCACCGATGGGGGGCTGGCGTTGTAGGTGTCGTCGATGACGGTCCACGAACCAATTGTTTGCAGGAAGCTGCGGCCTTCGATCGGCTGGAAGTATGACAACCCCTGAGCCAGCGATTGCGGGCGAACTCCGATCTCGCGAGCGATCGCGATCGCACACAGGACGTTGGTTAAGTGGTGTTTGCCACAGACCGGCACGTCGAACTCGTCGCCGTCCACCTCGAATTGCAGTCCCTCGAACGACGCTCGCACGCGTGTCGCCCGCAAATGGTTGTCGTCTCCTTCGCCGACGAAGATCACGGGACAGGGTGCTCGGTCGGCCATTTGCCTGAGAATCGGATCGTCCCCCGGCAGCACTGCGAAGCCGGTGGGCGGGAGGCAATCGAGCAGCTCGCCCTTGGTCCGAATGATCGCTTCGAGACTGCCGAAGCTCGCCAAGTGAGCGAGGCCGACGGCCGTCACGACACCGATCTCAGGGATGGCGATCTCGGCGAGGGCACGGATGTCCCCTTCGCGAGCGGCTCCCATTTCGAGGACCGCGAACTCGTGTTGCTGCTCGATGTCGAGCAGGCTCAGCGGCAAACCGATCAGGTTGTTGAAGTTTTTGCGGCTGCGGACGCCCTCGTACTCGGACGCGAGCGCCGCGTGGATCAGGTCGCGGGTCGTGGTCTTGCCGACGCTTCCCGTCACGCCGATGACCAG
>JAYUFF010000568.1:0-4969 GCA_043738825.1 Schlesneria sp. | reverse complement strand
GTCGCCTTCGTCACGGCGGCGTAGACCTGTTCGTATTCGTAGTGCAACGCCGTCGGATCGAGCGGGTCGTAGTAGCTGTGAATCAGCTTGTCGAGCCGCAGGTACTTGATCGGCGTGCCGTCTTCGGCCTCGTCCTCGCCCACGATGATCGTCGAGTAGTTGCTCTCGTCGTAGTACGTGCCGACGCGATCATCGCGCAGCTTGAGCAGCAGCCCGAGTTCGTGCAGCTTCAGCCCGACCGATCCGCCGTAGTACGACCAGCGCTCGCGAGTCGTCGCGGCCTTCGACTTCGATTGAGCCACCGACAGCGTCGAGCCGACCGTCTTCCCCACGGCAGCCAGCATCGGCTGAGTACTCGTCGCGGCGAGGACCGTCCAGCCGAGCAACTGCATCCAACCACAGACGACGGTCGCACGAAAGACCCTCCCTGAACCGGCCACGATCACGGCGAGCAGTCCCAACAAGCCCGCCGTCATGCCGATGATGGTTCTCGTCCCCCAGACATCGATCAGATAGAAGCCGGTCAAAAACGTCCCGACGATCGAGCCGAACGCGCCCCACGCATAGACGTTGCCGACCGTCGAGCCGGTCTTCGTGCTGCGCGACAGCGCCATGCTGGCGACCAGCGGCGAGATCGTCCCCAGCGCCAGCGACGGCAGCAAAAAGATCGAGGCGACCACCGTCAGAATCCAAGCCGGCCAACTGAACATCGACGGACGATTCATCGGCGCGATGATCTGATCGAGCCACAGCACGCTCGCGCACGACACGCTTCCCAGCAGATACATCCACGCCAGCGAGCGGCCCCGGTCGTAACGATCCGCCAGCCAGCCGCCCAGCCAGTTGCCGAGCGTGATCCCCGCCAGCACGACTCCAATCACCGAGGTCCACGTGTAGAGCGACGAACCGACCGTCTTGCTGATCAGGCGTGAGGCGGTCAGCTCGAGCATCATCACGCAGACACTCGTCACGAACACGAGGGCATTCAAACCCCAGAGCGCCCAGTAATCCGCCCGCTTCGATTTCGCCGGCGGCCTCTTCGCGAACGTCTTCGCGGGTGAAAAGGCAGGTGGTGACGGGGCGTCGCCGAGCATTGGGTTTGGCGCGGAGAGGCGGTACGTGTGCTCATCCCCGGAGGATTCGGGCGAACGCGCGGCATCCTCGGGCAACGGTGACGAGTCGGCAGACATGGCGATGGCTCTCGAAAAGTCGTCGTAGGGTGCGTGGAGTCCTCGGAACGCACAGGGCGAACGAGTCCCCCACAGGGTGCGTTCCGAGGACTCCACGCACCCTACAAGACTCGAAGGGAAATGGCGAGCTACGACAACAGCTCGTCATCCTCGACAACCGGCAGTTCGGCAACATGCACGGGGACGAGCATGTCGGCCTGCCAGAACGCCGAGAGCTGCCGCACGATTTCGAGGAACTTGCCGAACGCCAGCGGCTTGGTCAGGAACGCTTCAACGGGCAGTTCGTTCAGAGCGAATGAATCGCCTTCGCCCGTCATCACGATCACGGGCAGCGTCTTGAGGTTTCCGTCGGCGCGCAGTCGCGCGAGCAACTCGACTCCATCGAGGCCCGGCAACTTCAGGTCCAGCAGCAACAGATCGGGTCGCGGCGCGTGGACGTAGGTTCCGCGACGCTTCAGAAACTCCCAGGCGTCGGCTCCGTCGGTCAGCCACGTCAACCGATGCTGCACATGACCGCTCTTGAGCGCCCCGATGGCCAGACGAGCAAACGTCAGGCTGTCTTCGACCAGCAGAATCTCCATCGGTCTGCCAACGGTTTCGTGCGTCATGTCGCGGACTCTGTTCTCGACGGTGGCCAAGTGTCGCGGCGTGATTGTAATGAGGCGACACCGGCTCTGTCAGCAGGCGAGAGTTATATCTCACACGGCCAGAAATGAGACCTTTCCACGTTTAGCCCCAACGCCACCGGCGTGGGAGCGGATGCAGGCGAACCGTCAATAGCTCCCACGCCGGTGGCGTTGGGGCTAAACGTCGCGCATCGTGCTACGTGGGAGACTCACGCCGCGCGGTGATGAGCCTGCGCGCCGAACAGGCGTTGATAGGCCGGGCACGTCGCCAGCACTTCGGCATGCGGGCCGAACGCGATGGCTCGCCCCTGCTGCATCACCAGCACGTGCGACACCAGTTCGACGAGCGTCGTCGTCATGGCGTGCGTCACGATCAGCGTCGTGCGACCGCCGGCGAATTCTCGCAGCGTCTCGTGAATGAGCTGCTCGCTGTGCGCATCGATCGCCGACGTGGCCTCGTCGAGAATCAGCACGGTCGGTTCGCGCAACAGGGCTCGCGCCAGAGCGACACGCTGACGCTGACCGCCCGACAGCCGCTGGCCGTGATCGCCGACACCCGTCTCCAAACCGTCGGGCATCTGCCTCGCGAATTCGGTCACGCGCGCCCGCCGCGCGGCCTCTTCGATCTCGCCGCGCGAGGCTCCGGTGCGGCCATAGGCGATGTTGTCGGCGATCGTCCGGTCGAACAGCAGCGTCTCCTGCGTGACGACTCCGATTTGCGCACGCAACTCGCGCAGATCGGCCTCGCGCAGATCGACGCCGTCAATCCGCACGGTTCCCGACTGCGCGTCCTGAAACCGAGGCAGCAGGTTCACCAGCGTCGATTTGCCCGACCCGTTGCCTCCCACCACGGCGACCACCGCACCGAAGGGAATGCTGATCGACACCTCGTCAAGCGCCGGCGGTCGCGCCGCGTTCACATCGTTTGAAGCGTAGCGGAACGTCACACGATCGAACTCGATCGACTGGCAGTGGCGGGGCAGCGGAACGGGATCGGCGGCGGAGGCAATCAGCGACGGACGATCCATCCAACCGAAGACGCGGTCGCAGGCCGCAGAGGACTTCTTGACCAGCGAAAACACTCCGGACAACTTGCGGGCGGGATCGAGAATCCCCGCCAGCAACGAGTACAGCAGAGCCAGTTCGGCCACGTCGATTTGATCCGCCGCCAACCGCACACCGACGATCGAAGTCTGCTGGTGAATGACCAGATAGGCACCGGGCAGCGACGCCGCACAGACCGCCATTGTCGCGAGGAACTCGATGGACGGATTGGTCAGCGCTTCGATGCGAACGATCTGCATGGCTTTGTCGTAGTAATCGCGATGTTCCTGCGACAGCCGCCGTCGATGCAGCCGCTCGTTGCGAAAGGCCAGCACGGAACGGAACGACTTGAGCGTCTCATCCAGCACGCGATAGACGCGCGACATGCTCTCCATCTGCCGACCGCTGGCCCGTTTCAAACCGCGACCGAATTTCCGGAAGAGCAGCAAGCCGAGGGGAACGCAGGCAAACGACAGTGCCGTCAGCCGCCAGTTCACGGCGAACGCACCGCCCACACAAAACAGAGCCTTCAACGGTTCGAGCACGATCAGGCTGCCGAAGAGCACCAGTCCATACGAGACTTGTTGCAGATCGAACGTGAACCGCGACATCAGTTGCGGCGTCGTCTCGAGCGCCAGCGTCTGCTGGTCGAGTTGCAGCGTGCGGCGCAGCAGTCGTTCGCGCAGCGTCTGCATCGTCCGTTGCACGACCGAGCCCACCAACACGTCGATCAGGTACGAGACCCAGCACTTGAGGGCCGTGACCACCAGCAACGCCGCCATGATCCAGGCCAGCAGCGCGAAACGGTCCTGCGGCACCCACGGCAGACACGTCGAAGCGATCCAGTTGTTCTGCCACTCCTGCCGCTCCGCCGTCTTCAGGGCCGAATCGCAGCGTGCCCGGAGGGACTCGGTCCGCTTCCACTTCGATTCGGGATCGTCGCGGCGCAGGCGGTCCAGTTCGGCATCGAGTTCCCGCAGACGAGCCGTCTGCGTCGCGATTGCTCCACGGGCCGCAACCTGTTTGGCCGCGATGTACTCGTGCAGCCCCTGCCCTTTGAGCAACAGCTTGACGACGGGAAAGACGAGCAACAGCGCGACCACCGTCAACACCGCCGCTACCACCGCCAACACGGCCGACATCACCAGCCGATGCCGCTGCGGCCAGACAAACGGAAACAAACGCGTCAAACTGCCCACAGATTCCATCCTGAGAGACCGGACTCAATCGGGGCGGGATTAGACACGCAACCCGAGAATGGGTCCAGACGAGTGTTGATGGTCGAGGGTCGAGGGTTGAGTGTCAGAGAAGACAAATCCCCCGCTTCCCCGCCTTTTCTGACCTTCAACCCTCGACCCTCAACCTTCCTCTCAGAACCGCGCCTTCCGCTGCGACAGATACCCGACCAGCGCGCGATCGAACGGCAGGCTGGTGTCGAGCGGCACGTAGTCGGCTCCCATTCGCAGGCATTCGGTTTTGTAGGTCTGCCGCAATTCCTCGACCGCGCCGAGGTAGTCGCCTCGAATCCCGGCGGCATCCACCACGAGCCGCTCGCCCGTCTCAGGGTCTTCAAAATCGGAGAGGCCGTCGAACGGGAAGTGGACCTCGGCCTCATCCAGCACGTGGAAGATGATCACGTCGTGACCGGCATGCCGCAGCATGTGCAGGCTGTCGAGCACCGGCTGCGGATCGCAGAGCAGATCGGACATGAGCATCATCAGCCCGCGATGCCGCACCATTGACGCGATGCGCCGGATGTTGCCCGCCACGTCGGTCTCACCGGCTGGCCGCGCCTTCGACAGGAGCGCCAGCATGTTGCCGAGCTGGCTGCGCTTGCTGCGCGCGGGCAGACACGTGCGCAGTTGCTTGTCGAACGTCATCAACCCGATCGGATCCTGCTGGTGAATCATCAGGTAGGCGAGCGCGGCGGCCAGACACGTGCAGTAGTCGAACTTGGTCAGCTCCTGCCGGTACGTGTAGCCCATGCTCTGGGACAGATCCATCAGGATGTAGCCCGAGATGTTGGTCTCGGCCTGATACTTCTTCACGTACAGGCGGTCGGTCTTGGCGAAGACCAGCCAGTCGATGTCTTTTGGATCGTCTCCCTGC
>JAYUFF010000567.1:0-1865 GCA_043738825.1 Schlesneria sp. | reverse complement strand
ACGAAGGTCTCGCAGTCGGGCGGCATGATCATCCAGAACTTCGACTACCACCTGAGCTGCCACGGTGAGCCGGTCTATGTCGGCGACACCTACTTCGGCTTCTTCGCGAAGGCGTCGCTGGCCAATCAGGTTGGCATCCGCGACGCGAAAGTCTTCGTCCCGTCGCCGGAGGAGTCTTCCCGCGCGAGCCGCTTCGATTCCCCCGACGCCGCGCCGTTCGCGAACGCTCAGTTCCAGATGGTCGATCGTGCCGAGTTACTGTTCGACGGCGGCCCGCACGGACTCGGCTTCGTGCGCGGGACGATGAAGGTCGATCCGAGTGCCTGGTTCTTCAAGGCTCACTTCTATCAAGACCCGGTGGTTCCCGGATCGCTCGGCCTGGAGTCGTTCTTTCAACTCATGAAGTTCTACGCGGCGGCCAGATGGAGGCTGGGAGCGGACGCCCGTTTCCAAACGCCGTCACAACGACTCGACACCAAGACCTCCAAACCGGTTCCGCACGAGTGGGTCTACCGCGGCCAAGTCATTCCACTCGATGAACTCGTCACCGTGACCGCCGTCATCCGATCGGTCGATGACGCGACGAGGCAACTCACCGCCGAAGGCTTCCTGACGGTCGATGGCCGCGTCATCTACCAGATGAAAAGTTTCACGCTGGCGGTCACATGACGTGAGGGAGCGGCGAGATGCAGACTCGAATCATGTACATCGAGCGCAAGGCGGGCGGGTTGACCGGCGAGGCCCGGATCGGCCGAGTCACGTTTTCCAAGACTGGCAAGACGCTCACCTATCGCGGCTTGAAATTCCAAAGCTTGAAGGGCTTCGGCTTCAAGGCGAACTACCGCGAGTTGGAGTCGGGCGAGGAGTATTGGATCTCGGGTTGCAAGCAAGTCGGCTCAAACAGGCTCTACGGCGAACGAGTTCCCATCGAGATCGACGACGATGTGCGAGCCGAGTATTGGCGAGACATTCGCGGGCTGCCGGACAGTGTTGATCGGCCAACTGCGTAGAACGACCACAAGATTGTCTTTTCGCGTTTGGCGCGTACCGAACGCGTGTTGCGGCTGAACTCTGAGAACAAACCCGTTACAGTGCCGCTCGTCACCGGATCGACCTCACAAAGTTACTTGGCCTGTTGTCTCCTCATGAAATACTCGCGCGTTTACGTGGATGCCATTGGTTACGAACTGGCTCCCATTGTCGTGACATCGGCGGAGATCGAGCAGCGGCTCGCACCGCTGTACGAGAAGCTCAAGATTCCCGCCGGGCAGCTTGAGGCGTGGACCGGCATCTCCGAGCGACGCTGGTGGCCGGCCGGGTACGGGCTGAGCGACGGGGCGACCGAGGCGGCTCGGCGGGCGCTCGAACATTCCAACGTGGCGGCGCGCGATGTTGGCGTGATGATTTACGCGGGGGTTTGCCGCGAGCAGTTCGAGCCGGCCACGGCGTGCAGCGTCGCGGCGAACCTCGGCATCAGTCCCGATGCGTCCGTGTTCGATGTCAGCAACGCGTGTCTCGGCGTCTTGAACGGGATGGTCGATATCGCGAACCGCATCGAACTCGGGCAGATTCGCGCCGGGATGGTCGTGTCGTGCGAGACGGCTCGCGAAATCATCGACTACACGATCCAGCGGCTGCTCGAAGACATGACGATGGACGCGCTGACGAAGTCTCTGGCGACGCTGACCGGCGGATCGGGTGCCGTTGCCGTGCTGCTCACGGATGGATCGTTCTCGCGCGAGAAGCAGCATCGGCTGTTGGGCGGTGTGACGAAGGCGGCTCCCGAACACCACGCCCTCTGTCGCTGGGGCTTCGAGTCCCTCCTTCCCGCCGCCGTCCAGAAGGTCGATGCGATCCTGCCGCCG
>JAYUFF010000566.1:0-1867 GCA_043738825.1 Schlesneria sp. | reverse complement strand
TGTTGTCGCCAAGACACGGCCACGCAAAGCCGTGACCGTGGCACCCAACACAATACCTGTTCACTTCTTATGGCCAAGCTAAATCCCGGATAGCCTCTCAATGAAGACCGCGTGAAATATGAGTCTTGGGTTCACTCGTCCGGATCAGCGGCACGATCTCTTCCGCGACGAAGACGCGGTGGGCGCAGCCGAAGTGTTCGCTCAGATTGAACTGGCTCAGCATCCGCCCGTGCCACGCGCGCTGGATCAGGCGGCCGGACGCAACGGCCTTATCGGTCGCGGCTCCTCGGAACCCGAAGGCCCCACGATCCACACGGGGCGACCGGGATACTCGTTCTGATACTCAACGATTTTCGAGGCGAGACGCTGGGCTTCCAGGTTGTTTCTCGTTCAGCCGCGGAGGTGGGAGAGGTACATGAAATTTTTGCCCGTCGTCCAATCGACGATAGCGACGGCATGCTCGACTCTGTCGTCGATCAAGCCCCCACAGCGCGGCCTCACCCACCACGCACGCGAGGTCTACCATCGACCGATCCTTCAGCGATCCGAGAAACCGACCGATCGGCGTTCGCTTGGCGGACACGAGGCAAATCTCAACCACGAAGCACCTCGACTATCCGAACAAGAGCACATGGGGCGACATCAATCGAACATCGCGAACAAGGGGAGCAAACGCCATCTGGTCGAGCACGTCGCGCTGCACCTCGATCCCCGGCGCGACTTCGATCAGCTCCAGCCCATCGGCCGTCAGGCGAAAGACCGCTCGCTCCGTGACGTAGAGCACGTCCTGACTCTTCTGCCGAGCCACCTCACCGCTGAAAGAAATCTGCTCGACCTGATCGACAAACTTCTGGATGCGGCCTTCGCGGGAAATCGTCAGCCGACCGGAGCTCACTTCGACTTTGAGGCCATCCGAAGTGAACGTGCCACAGAAGACGAGACGCCTCGCGTTTTGACTGATGTTCACGAACCCGCCGACTCCCGACAGACGCGAACCAAACCGCGAGACATTGACGTTGCCGAACCGATCGACCTGCGCCGCGCCCAGCGCGGCGAAGTCCAATCCGCCGCCGTCGTAGAAGTCGAACTGGGCCGGTTGATCGATGATCGCCTGCGGGTACACAGACGCCCCAAAACTGAGACCGCCCGCCGGCATCCCGCCAATCGGCCCGCTCTCGACCGTCAACGTGACGGCTTCCAACAAACCTCGCTCGGCCGCGATGCGCGCGATCCCCTCGGGCATGCCAATTCCGAGGTTGGCGATCGCGCCCGCACGCAATTCATCGCACGCCCGAGCGGCGATGATGCGCCGCTCATCGAACGACATCGGTGCGAGCAATGGGGCTGCTGGTGCGAAGCCGCCTCTTGTCCCCTCGCCCCGGCTCTGCGGGGAGAGGGCTAGGGTGAGGGGTTCTTCTAATTGAGGGAGGCGGGATGCGGAGTGCGGAATCGTTGAAGGCCGTGCCGTGTAGTACGACCGATTGTCCGCCTCACCAAACGTCAGATCGTGTTCGCCTGCTCCCGCAACGACGATGCGATCCACTAGCACACCCGGCACGCGCACGCGATTGGGCGGAGCCGGCTCGTCGAGCAGTCGTTTCACCTGCGCGAGAACCTTGCCGCCGCAGTTATGCACGGCCTGCGCAATCGGCAAGACTTCGGTCAGCACCGCCTCTTCGTCCATCACGAGATTGCCAAACGGATCGGCGGCCGTCGCGCGGATGAGACCGATGTGAATGGGAAACGCCTTGTACAACAGCCACGTTTTGCCGAGCAGCTCGACGCGATCAATCAAGTCGTCGTGCGAAACATCATTCAACCGACCGCCTCGTTCGGCCGGGTCGATAAACGTCCCAAGGCCCACGTG
>JAYUFF010000565.1:0-4979 GCA_043738825.1 Schlesneria sp. | reverse complement strand
AGGTGAATCTGAGGTCGATGCAGGCGATGAGCCTGTACGCGGCGAACTCGATGTTCGTCAGCGACTACCTCACCACGAAGGGCCAGCCCGCCGAAGACGACTTCAAAATGGTGGCCGATCTCGGCTTCGAGATCGTCATCGGAGATCACGAAGCGCACGCGGCATGGAAGTCGGCTCAGACGGCCGTCGCCGCGAATTGTGAGTAAGCCGACTTGGCCGATGAGAGCCGATCGACGAAGCGTCGCGACCGCCACTGGCGAGCATGGCTGAGCGTGGGAGATGCACCGAATTTCAGCCCTTACTGATCGCAGAAGCAAAGTGGTTGATCGTGGGAGCGCACTCGTTGGACTTCGCCGAATCGTCAACGATCCCAGTACATTTCAACCTGCCTACAACCTGCGAAAATAAGAGCCGCGTCACACTGAGGGAAACTCGACTCCAGTTCGTTCGCGAGAGTGAGCAGTAACTCGTACCTCTTGGCCGGCTTGGGGGGAAGTGCGCCGCAATGGGAGCGGCGAAAGCGAGTAGTCGCTTGGGCAATCCCGACCGCCGTGCAAAACACCGCTCTGCAGTCCTCTTCAGCCAAGCTCTGACAAGACTTCTGCTTGAGAAACCTTTTCTCTGCCTCGTTCAGGTCGCTGCGCAAGTCACCACGATCATCAACAAGGCTCCGCGCGGCAATCCAAGCAGCGTCGAGCATCGGAAATCGTTCGTAAGCGAGAGCAGTTTTCATTCTGAAACCGAACAACATGCTTACCCACAAAGCTCACGGCTTGCGGAAGGCCTTCGTGATGTCGATCCGATAGTCTTCGGAGAACGAATCGTCGAAGGTGTAAACGGCGTGGAAGTCGCTGAGTTGATCTCGTTCCGACTTCCGCATCTCGCCGCGTTCGATCATCTCGAAGACGATGCGACCGAAGTCGTCGGTTGATTGCAGTCCCCAGTGACGGAAGACGACCGGGGCCATCGGTCCGTACTGTCGCAGCCCGAGAACTTGCACGCCCTTGAGCAGTTCAGGGCCGGAAATGTGATGGGTCTCATCGACCCGCTCACCCACCCGATGACGGCCAGCCATCTCTTGCGCTGTCTTCAGCGCTTCGGAGAGGAAGACGTAGGCGTGGGGATGAAAACTCAGACGCATTCGGCGAGGACGTTCGGCGAGGGGCGTCTTCATGTTTCAGCGACTCACACGGTAAGGCTGCATGGCTGGCCGCAACAACCTGCTTCGCGCT
This sequence comes from Schlesneria sp., assembly GCA_043738825.1. Taxonomy (GTDB): domain Bacteria; phylum Planctomycetota; class Planctomycetia; order Planctomycetales; family Planctomycetaceae; genus Schlesneria. The sequence goes on along the minus strand of JAYUFF010000565.1, from coordinate 3,747 downwards.
GCACGCTGCAGAACGAAGCCCAACGGCCGAACCAGATTCAAGTGGGCCGGACTATACAGAACCCGGTCGGTGGGTTGGAAGTCAGATTGGTGCGCGAACGGCACCTCACCGTGAAAGTGCTCGTCAAGCATCAGTTGGCAGTGTTGCCTTCCGTACCCGCTTCGGCGGCCGGCTTGACCTCGACGGCGGCCGGCTCCTCCGGCTCGACCAACGGCAGAATGGGGAGGCGGTCGGGAAACTTGTGGAAGACCGGCAGCGTCTCGCCCTGCTGACGCATGGCGATGATCAGTCCGCTTTCCGTGGCGAGATAAAGTCGGTCGGTTCGGTCATTCGAGACGCGAACCGTGAAGGCTCGCAAAGGGAACGCCCCCGTGATGGCACCGTTCGCCCGCGAGACCTTGATCAAATTCCCATCTTCGTCGGAGGCAAACATCGACTCACCGGCCACCGCCAAGAATCGGACCAAACTCGGTTGCCACCAGCGCTGAACTCCATTGGCTGCGTTGAGGCAGTACATGCCACCTCGATCCGGCGTGATGTACAGGTCATTCGCGATGGCAAAGGGAGCGCGGCGGATCGGCAAGCCGGAAGTGAACTCCCACTGAACTCGACCGTTATCGACGTTGAGCGCGTAAAAGTGGTTGTCTTCGGACGCCATGTACTGAACCTTGCCCAACCTTGCCAGCGGAGCCACGATGGCCGCATCCGTCTGCAATTGGTAGAGCAACTTTCTGTCGGCGGCACCGACCGAGTAAAGCGATCCGTCCCGGCTGGCGAAGTTGACCACTCGACCAGTCACGATCGGTGGGGAGGTCACTTCCTTCGCGGTCTTGTACCTCCAGACCAGTGCCTCGTGCGACCATTGAGGCAGTCGCTGTTCCCGGTAGAGTTGGCGAATCTTCTTGAGACTGAAGGCGTACACGCTGCCATCCAATGTCCCGACGTAGACCTGATTTTCATCGACCGAGGGGGCCGTTGATGGCTGGCCGGGCAGCACCAGAGTCCAGATGGTCCTGCCCGTTTGTTTATCGACCCCGTACATTGTCGAACCGACAATTACGAGGGCGAGGTCTTCGTTCGAGACCGCCGGAAAACTGGGCTGGTCGAAGCGACCCAGTTGTGTCGCCCACAACCGTTCGCCCGTTTCCGAGTTGAACGCGGTCGTCGTCCCCGAAGTGGCCTGCACGTAGACGATGTCTTCGTCAATGGTGACGTAGCGCACCTTGTCGCGGCTGGGGTTCAAAGTCGCCTGGCCCCACCAGGCTCGTTCCAAACCAAACTGGCTCAGTTGCTGCTGAGTGGGCAGCACTTTGTCGGTTGTCTGACGCTGGGCGAACGCCGCCGTCGATAACATCGCCCAGCAAGCACCCGCGACGAGGACTCGATTCCAAACTGACATCTTTGCACTTTCGGGGTTCGTGGGAACCGACTTCAAAAAACCGACTCAACGATGTGCCGAGTACGCCTTCAATGCTGTGCGGAGCACACTTTCGTCAACGATGAGCGGACCACAATGTCATCGTGTTGCGTCGACTATCCGCGACGGAAAGCTGAACGAACGTCGGCCACGCGGAGTGCCAGTCAGCATCCGCGTGCGTGGCCCATGTTACCCATCCGGCAAAACCGATTGCCAGACGGCTGATCCAAAACATTCTTCCGTTCGCCCGAAGTTTCGCTGGATTATGCCGCGCGTGCGGCCGACTCGACGATTGCCGAGCCGTTTCGACACGGCCATGCGGATCTGCGGAAAGCTGCATCTTGCGAACCTCGATTCGTCAGGCGTAGAATCTCGCCACTTGATTCGAGGCTATCCGTTCGAGGTCGTCCTTCAGAACACTGGGGCGAGATTATGACTGTGACTCTCTTCCACACACGCCGCCGACCGCTTTCCCGGCTGATGCTCGTCATCGCCGGGGTGTTCGTGTTGTGCGTGGCCGCGCCGCTTCAAGCGGATCTCGTCAAGCTGTCGAATGGCGGGGAGTTGCGAGGCCGCATCATCCGCAACACTTCGATCGGCAAGTCGCCCGTCGAGTCCATTCAACTGGAAACGCTGACCGGCGCGACAGTCGTCGTCCACAAGAGTGACACTCAGTTCGTGGCGATGCGGTCGCTGTCCGTCGAGGAATACGAGAGCCGTGCGCGGCGCGTCGAAGACACGCTGGACGCTCACTGGGAGTTGTCCGAGTGGTGTCGGCAAAAGGGTCTGTCCAAGCAGCGGGAAGTTCAACTGCTCAAAGTTGTCGAGCATGATCCTCATCATGAAAAAGCGCAGTCCTCGCTCGGCCGAGTCTGGCACGAAGGGGCGTGGATCGACCGGGATGAACTGATGGCCTCGCAAGGCTACGTCAAATACAAGGGACGCTACGTCACCACGCAGGAACTCGATGTCATCCAGAAAACATCCGCCGAACTGGAGCAGGAGCGCGAGTGGTTTCAGAAAGTCCGGCTGTGGCACGGTTGGGTGATCGGTCGCCACGAAGAGCGTCGTCAGCAGGGGTTCGTCGCGCTGCAACAGATCGACGATCCCAGTGCGGCTCCCGCGTTGATCCGGTTTCTGTGCGAGGATTCTCATCGCGACATGCGGATGCTGGGCGCGACGATCCTGTCGAAGCTGCCGGGTGCCAAAGCGGTCGTGGGGCTGGTGAAGTTGACTCTGTTCGACAGCGATTCCGAAGTGCGTTACACATCGCTGAACGGGATCACTCCCGCGAACTTTGAATACGCACAGCCCGCGTTCATCAAGGAATTGAGGAGTGAGTACAACACGGTCCTCAGCCGGGCGGCGGCGGCGCTGGGGCGTGTCGGCGACGAGCGGGCCATTGCGCCGTTGATCGATGCGCTGATCACGACTCACCGCTACAGTGTGCCCACGAACCAACTGCCCGGTCAGACGTACAGCTACCGCACCGACGGATCGTTTGGATCGGGCAGCACGCTGCCTCCCGATGTGGAAGTGGCGATGCGAACCGGTCAGTTGCCGCAGGGAGCCATTGTGCTCAATAGCTCCAATTCGCCGAACGCTCCGAAGAAAATGGTACTCGTGAAGGTTGACCACTGGAATCAGGACGCGCTGGCGACCTTGCAGAAGATCACGAAGCGAGACTTCGGCTACGACAAACGAACGTGGCACCTCTGGTGGGCGGCCGAGAAAACCGCCGGCGGCGCAGACAAGCCCGTGAAGAAGAAGTAGCTCACTCGGTAACACCAACCCGAATCGTGAGCGAGGAAATGCGGTCCGCGTCTCTCCCTCGCTTACGCTTCGGGTTGATGTGCGGACGTGAATAATCCGCGATACGTTGCCGCCGATTCATCGTCCACAAAGGAGCGAGTCCATGCTGCGAGTCCTCAGTTCTCCTCGGCAACTCTGTACCGGAATGACCCGGCGCGAACTGTTGGAAGTCGGCGGCACGAGCCTGCTGGGGTTGAGCCTGCCACAGTTGCTGGCTTCCGACGCCGCAAGAGCCGCCGAAGCGAAAGCCGGTCCCGAACGAGGCACGAAGCTGCCGGACGGCTTTGGTTCCGCGAAGCGGTGCATCATCCTGTTTCTCTACGGTTCGCCGAGCCAGATGGAAACGGTTGACATGAAGCCCGAGGCTCCCGCCGAAATCCGGGGGACTATGCAGCCCATCGCCTCATCGCTGCCGGGCCTGGATGTCTGCGAGCATCTGCCGCGCATGGCCAAGATGATGGATCGCGTCACCGTGCTGCGATCACTGCACCACGAGTACCCGATCCACGGCGTGGCCT
>JAYUFF010000564.1:0-4984 GCA_043738825.1 Schlesneria sp. | reverse complement strand
GCGATCCGGGTGTCGAGGTCTCGTGCCTCCTGTTTCATCCCGGCCTGAGCAAGGGTGGCGGCGGTAACAAGGACTACATCAAGCAGTTCCCGAGGGGGCTGGATGAGCTTTCCAAATACGATGTGGTTTTCATTGGCGATGTTGGCTTGGAGGACGGGCAACTCACGGCGGAAGACTGCCGGTTGCTCAAGGGCCTCGTCGAACATCAGGCCAGCGGTTTGGTCTTCATGCCCGGCTGGCAGGGGCGGCAAATGAGCCTCATCGGGACCGAGTTGGAAGACCTGATGCCGGTCGTCGTCGATGAAGCTCAACCGGGCGGCTGGGGTTCGCGTGCGCCGAGTCACTTTGAATTGACGGAGCTGGGTCGCCGCAGCCTGCTCACCAAACTGGCCGACACTCAGGAGGACAACATCGAAGTTTGGGAGGGTCTGCCCGGATTCCAATGGTACGCTCCCGTCGTGCGAGCCAAGGCCGGGGCCGAGGTGCTGTGCGTTCACAAGGATGTCTCGAACGAACACGGTCGCCTGCCGCTCTTGGTGACGCGAACGTTTGGAGCGGGCAAGGTCTTGTTCATGGGAACCGACGGTGCCTGGCGGTGGCGCAAGGGAGTCGAAGACAAATACCACTATCGCTTCTGGGGGCAGGTGGTACGCTGGATGGCGTATCAGCGAAGCATGGCCAAGGGTGAAACGATGCGGATGTACTACTCGCCCGAGCAACCGCAGGTCCGTCAGACGATGGCTCTCAACGCCAACGTGATGGAGCGGAGCGGCGAGCCGCTGCCGAAGGGAGATGTCTCCGCCCGCATCGTCGCTCCGTCCGGCAAGGCCGAGACGGTGCGGTTCTCGTCCTCCGGCGACGAGTGGGGCGCGTTCTCGTCCCGCTTCACCGCCGAGGAACCGGGGCGGCACGAAGCCACACTGACCTGCAAGCAAACGGGGGCGACCTTGGACGCATCGTTCTTCGTGCAGGGAGTGGCGGTCGAGCGGATCGGCCGGGCGGCTCGACCCGAAGTGCTGGAAGAGATCGCCCGCGTCTCGCGAGGCCAGGTGATTGGAGTCGATCGGCTGGAGCAGGTGCTGAAATCATTGGCCGCTCTCCCCGATCCGCCTCCGTCAGTCAGACGAGTTCAATTGTGGTGCCACCCGCTCGTGGCCTCGGTGCTGGTGGTGATGCTGGGAGTGTTTTGGGTCGGAAGAAAGATTGTGGGATTGATCTGAACACTAACCCGAAGCGTGAGCGAGGATGCGAGTGAGCGCAGCGAACGAGTGATGCTGTGGATCGTGAAAGTGGAGTCCTCGCTTACGCTTCGGGTTGGTGTGGTTGTGGGAAATGTTGAGGCACAAATGGGACAGTCACCAGATAACCGCCCACCCATGCCAGACCCGTTGGCCTACTTTTTGACGTGGTCCACGTATGGCACTTGGCTGCCGGGAGACGAACGCGGTTGGATTGAACACGAACGGGGATGGAAACTTCCTGATCCGGCTCGGAAACTGGAGGCGGAAGCGAAAATGGCCGAGGACGCCTGCCGACTCGACTTGTCACAGCGTAAGGTGGTGCAACAGCAAGTTACCGAAACATGCCAGTTTCGTAGCTGGCCACTCCATGCAGTGAATTGTCGGTCAAACCACGTTCACGTGGTTCTGTCGGCGGATCAGTCCCCCAAGATCGTTCGGAACCAGTTGAAAGCGTGGTGTACACGTCGGTTGAAGGAGTTGGAAGCAAAACGCCACGAAGGGACAGGGTGTGCAGCTTCCATAATTCGGGAGAACTGGTGGGCCGAGCGAGGCAGTCAGCGATTCATCAACGATGAAGACAGCCTGGAGGCGGCGATCTTGTATGTCAGGGATGGACAAGACAACCGAGAGAACACTAACCCGAAGCGTAAGCGAGGAATGGTGGGAGTCAGTGGATGTGAGGAGCGATCTTGAAAGCATTGGCGATGAACTGGTGAATCGTAGGCTGTGGGACTCACGTCCTCGCTTACGCTTCGGGTTAGTGTTGAAAGGAGCAAACTGAAATGAGCGTCGAACAGCCGAAGGCCGGATTGAAATTGCCCGAGTCGTTGCAGACTCAGTTGCATGAGTTTCGTCGTCGCGTCTGGACGATCAAGTCCATTGAGGCCGCGTGCGGCGCGATGTTTGGAGTCGTCGTGTCGTATCTCGCGGTCTTCGCCCTCGACCGGGTGATGGACACGCCGAGTTCGGTTCGGCTGGCGGTGTTCCTCGTCGCGGTCGGAGGCTGTGCGTTCGTGCCGGTCTATCTCCATCGCTGGATCTGGTGCCATCGGCGGTTCGAGCAACTGGCCCGGCTCGTCAGTCGAAAGCTGCCGCTCGTTGGCGACCAACTGCTGGGGATCATCGAACTCGTTCGCAGCGAATCGGAGCAGAAGCGTTCGCGAGTCCTCGTCGAAGCGGCGATCGGTCAGGTGGCGAACGAGACCGCAAAGCGAGACCTCCAGGCGGCGATTCCTCATCCGCGCTATCGTGCGTGGGCGTGGCTGGCCGGTGTGCCGACGGCCGTTGCCGTGCTGATGCTCTGTCTGTTCCCGGCTGCGGCGGCGAATGCGTGGGCGCGGTTCGTCGCGCCGTGGCAGTCGATTCCCCGCTACACGTTCACGATGGTCGAGCCGCTTCCCGAACGGTTGGTCGTCGCGCACGGTGAGCCGGTCACGGTCTCGGTGAGCCTGCTGGAAGGGACTCAATCGAAGCCGTCTCGCGGGACGGTGCAACTCGGGAGCCAGCTCCCCGTGACGGCCGAACTGCGTGACGGACGGTACGAGTTCGCACTGCCCGCCCAGATCGATGCGGCGTGGCTGCAACTCCACATCGGCGACGCGCAGCAACGCGTGCGTGTCGAGCCGATGCTGCGCCCCGAACTCTCGTCCGTGGTGGCCGATGTCCAACTGCCCGAGTACCTGCAACGTCCGCACCCGATTCACAAGGACGTTCGTGGCGGAACTGTTTCCTTGGTGAATGGCAGCGTCGCGACGTTCACCGTCACCACGAACCGCAACCTGTCGAGTGCCCTGATTGATGGTCAAGCCGCGACGACGCTGGCCGCATGCGTGACGAGCCTGCCGACCAAGATCGAGACCTCACGCAAGGTGGCCTTTCAATGGCGGGACGAGTTTGGACTGGGAGGCCAGGAGCCGTTCACGGTCTCGATCACCGCGCGCGAGGACGAATCGCCGTCGCTCTCCTGTGAAGACTTGCCGCGACAGAAGATCGTGCTCGACTCGGAGACGCTCACCTTCAAGGTCCGCGCGCAGGACGATTTTGGGATCAAGGTCGTCGGAATCGAATGGCAGGGAGCCGATAAGAACTACGTCTCCAAACCCGCGAAGGGGGAGCGGCTGCTGGCGGCCGGTGCGACCGACAAGGAACTGCTCGAACTGGCCGGCACCTTCTGTGCGAAGACGCTGGAGATCGAACCGCAACCGCTCAACGTGCGGCTGTTCGTCGAGGACTACTTCCCCGGACGGTCGCGCACGTACTCGGCGACTTACCTCTTGTACGTGCTCAGCGCCGATCAGCATTCCATCTGGATCACGGAGCAACTGAGCAAGTGGCATCGCCAGTCGCTCGAAGTCCGCGACCGCGAGATGCAACTGCACCACACGAACCAGCAACTGCGGCTGCTCACGGCGGAGGAACTCGATGAGCCGGACAATCGTCGCAAGATCGAAGCGCAGTCGGCGGCCGAGCGTGCCAACGGGCGGCGGCTGACGGGACTCGTCACCGGCGGCGAGGAGCTCGTTCGCCAGGCGATGCGGAACCCGGAGTTCGGTGTCGGCCACTTGGAGAAGTGGGCCGAGATGCTTCAGATTCTGAAGGACATCTCCGGCAACCGGATGCCGAACGTGGCCGACCTGTTGAAGCAGTCGGCCCAGGCCCCCGCTCTCGCTGCGAACTCGCCGACAAAGCCCGCCCCGGCAGCCGGTCAGATTCGCGACACGCGACCGGGAACCGGCAAGCCGGGTGAATCGAAACCTCAGCCGGTCGCGCCGACGGTGGTCGATAAGGAATCGTCGCAACAGCCCGCGAAGAAGAGCGACGGCAAAGAGGAAGAGCCGAGCAAGAGCAACTCGAAGCCCAGGCTCACGCTGCCGGTGACGACGATCGCGGGAGGTGGCTCGAAGAAACAACCGCCCGCGCCGGCGAGTGAGAAGCTCGACGAAGCCATCACGGCTCAACAGGACTTGCTGGCCGAGTTCGACAAGATCGCGGAAGAGCTCAACAAGGTGCTGGCCAATCTGGAGGGCAGCACGCTGGTGAAGCGGCTCAAGGCGGCGTCGAGGCAGCAGTACGTCATCGCGGGCAAGATCAACGATCAGGTCGGCGGGACGTTCGGCCTGCGCGGCAAGTCGGGCGGTGCGGCCAAAGTGGTGCTCGACGAGTTGGCCAAGCAGGAGACGAAGAGCAGTCTCGACCTGTCCAACATCATGGACGACATGCAGGCGTACTTCGAGCGGCGTCGTTTCCAGCGGTTCAAGACGGTGCTCGATGAGATGCGCGAGCAGGACGCCGTCGGCAGCCTGCGGCAACTGAGCGACGACGTGCGCATCGAGACCGGCCTCTCGATGGCTCAGGCTGAGTTCTGGTCGGACACGATGGATCGCTGGGCCGACGATCTGGTCGATCCCGCCTCGTGCGGCAAGTGTCCGGGCTGCAAGTCGAAGAGCAGCCTGCCGCCGTCGATCGTCCTCGAAGCGATGCACATTCTGGAGGCGGAAGTCAATCTGCGTGAAGAGACGCGCGTCGCCGAGCAGGCTCGTCCCGCGCTGTCGAAAGAGGAGTTCGTGAAACGTTCCGGAAAGTTGAGCCAGACTCAGGACGGCTTGTCTGAGCGCGTCGCCAAGCTGACGGTTCGGATCACCGAGCTGCCCGATGGTGAGGAGGAGTTTGCCAAGGAGATCGCACTGCTCAACAGGGTCGAACAGGTGATGATCGAAGCGGCCGACATTCTTGATCGTCCCGAC
>JAYUFF010000563.1:0-4986 GCA_043738825.1 Schlesneria sp. | reverse complement strand
GCGATGACCTGCTTGAAGAGTGCAAACCGTCCGAGTAATCTTGCCCAGCCGATGCAATCGGAAAAGTTGCAAGAACCCGCCGCTCGGGTTGAGCGACTTGAGAGTGACTGGATGGACTACAAAAACAGAACTGAAAGGAACGGACCATGAATCGATGGAGTCTTGGAATCGCGGCGGCAGTGGGCTTGATGTCAGGCACGCTGAATGTGGCTCGGGCACAGGTTTTCTACGCCTACGACGCGCCGGCCGTCTACAGCACACCCGTCTATGGCGCACCCGTTTACAGTGTCCCCGCCTACGCTCCCGCTGTGGTGTATCAGTCGCCGGTGATTGTCCCCTCGCGCTCCGTGGTGACGGCGGCTTATGCCTCGCCGTACGCATTCGGTGCTCCGGTCGTTGTGCAGCAACCGATCGCCCAAATGGCTTACAGCGCTCCGGTCTACGTGCCAGTCCGGACAGTGGTTGCCGCACCGGTGATCGTGCAACCCAACTTGGTCCGAGAGACAACGCGCGTCTCACGTCACAACTACACTCAGACCGTTCAAGTCAGCGGACCAACCACTGGACCTCATTACAGCCGAGTCCATGTTCATTCGGGTCTGTTCGGAACCACGGTTCGCGAGCGGCTGCGGTAGACCGATTGGCGGGTCAGTTCGACTCGGTCGGAAACGAGCAAACCACGGCGAGCGGGTCTCGGTGGTCACTCGGCTCCGGCCCCATGTGACCGAACTCACGCAACATCGCACGAGCCACCGGGCGTCGCTGGTGGCTCGTGCTGTTTGATCACCGTTGCGATGTGTCTTGAGGCGACTTCAACCCCGTGTGCCTGAGCAGCGCCTCGACGCTCGGCTCGCGGCCTCGGAAGTCGCGGAAGACATCCATCGGGTGACGGCCTCCACCGAGCGCGAGGACGGTGTCACGGAAGCGGCGGCCCGTGCGTTGGACTTCGCTGGTGATGTCGAGGCCCGCGTCTTCAAACGCGCTGAAAGCGTCGGCACTCAGGATCTCGGCCCACTTGTAGCTGTAGTAGCCGGCTGCGTAGCCGCCGCTGAAGATGTGCTGGAACGAGCAGAGCGACCGATCCTCGGGCAGCAGCGGCAGCACGCTCGTCTGTTGGCTGAGGCGGCGGTTGACATCATGCACCGATTCGGAGCCGCTCGGATCGAAGTCCGAGTGCAACGTGATGTCGGTCATGCCGAACAGCAGTTGTCGCAGCATCATCGACCCCGCGCGATAGTTCTTCGCCGCGCGGACCTTCTCGAACAGCGACTCGGGAAGCGGCTCGCCCGTCTGGTAATGGCCGGTCAAACTGAACAGCGTCGGACGGTGGTAGCACCAGTTCTCCATGAACTGACTCGGCAGTTCGACGGCATCCCACTCGACGCCGTTGATTCCCGCCGCGTCGGCGTGATCGACCTCGGTGAGCATGTGTTGCAGGCCGTGACCCATCTCGTGGAACAGCGTCTCGACTTCTCGAAACGACATCAGGCTCGGCGTGTCGGCCAGCGGAGGCGTTTGGTTGCAAACGAGGTGCGCGACGGGAATCTGCGTCCTTCTAGTCCCCTCGCCTTCGGCAGGTCGAGAGACGAGAGTCGAGAGACAAGAGCCAGAGGCTGTAGGGGATTCGCCTTCACTGCTGGCTCTCAACCCTCGACTCTCGACCCTCGACCCTTCCCCGACTTCGCGGGAGAGGGCTGTTCGTTTTGTCCCCTCGCCCCGGCTTTGCGGGGAGAGGGTGAGGGGGCTTTCTTTCTTGCCTTCCTGTCCGATCACGGCGCGAGTCGAATCCAAGCCCCCCTCACTCCGGCCCTCTCCCCCCGCAGACGGGCGGGAGAGGGGGAGCCTGCGCCGCCCGAGGCAATCGTCCATCCACGCTCCGCCGCGCTTGTTCTCGGGACGCGAGAACGGGTCGAGATAGAACGAGGCGAGGTGTGCGCCACTGTCATCGTAGACCCGATAGAACCTCACGTCGGGGTGCCAGACGCTGACGTTGTCCGCAGACGCGCCGGACGTGTCGGACTGCGCTGACGTTTTGGCCTGACGGATCGTGATGCCGAACAGACGGCCCAGCAGTTGGAAGAGGCCGTCGAGCACCTTCTCGAACGGGAAGTAGGGCCGCAGTTCGGCGTCGGTGTAGGCGTAGCGTTCCTCGCGCAGCCGCTCGGCCCAAAACGCGACATCCCAGACTTCGAGCGGAGTCGCATCGCCGCGCGTCGCCTTGAGCGACTGAATGTCGTCGAGGTCACGCACGGCCGCAGCCCACGAGGCGTCTCGCAACTGAGCGAACATCTGACGCACGGCCTCGACGCTCGGAGCCATCTTCCGCGCGAGGCTCACCTCGGCGAAGTTGTGATAGCCGAGCAGTCGGGCCTTCTCCTGCCTCAGTGTCAGGATGCGGGTGATCAACGGCCCGTTGTCGAACTCACCGGAGGAGGCTCGCGTGACGAAGGCTCGGTAGAGTTGTTCACGCAGCGCGCGGTTGCGGCAGTGTTCCATGAACGGCTGATAGAGCGGTATCTCCAGCGTGATCCGCCACGGCCCGGCTTCGGGTGTGGCTTTCGAGGCCGCGTCGGCGTGAGCCGTGTTCCACGACTTGGCCGCCAGATTTCTGAGCGTGCTTGGCCAGCCTTCGGCATCGGCCGGGTCGGTCACTTCCTGCGAGTACGCCTTCGTCGCGTCGAGGACATGGTTCGAGTACTCGGTCGTGATCTGAGACAGCTCCTGCTCGATGGCGTTGAACCGCTCGCGCTGCTCACCCGCCAAAGCGATCCCTGACAACTCGGCCCCCTTGATACGGTCGGCGATGATCCGCTGCTGAGCCTCATCGAGCCGCGACCATTCTCCACTGTCGCGCAGTTGCTTCAGCGCGCGGTAGATCGGTTCGCTCTGGCTCGCCCGCAAACCGAACTGCACGACCTCGGGCAGCACGGTTTCGTAGGCGGTTCGCAGTTCGTCCGAGTTCAGCACACCGAACAGATGCCCGACCGGCTTCCAACCGTACTCGAACGGCCGGTCGATCTCTTCGAGCTTCGCGATCGTGCCGGCCCACGTGGGAGCCAGCTCGCGTTCGATGGCCTCCAGTTTCACGGTCGCCTCGGCGAGCACGTGCCTCACGGCGGGAACGATGTGCTCGGGACGAATGGCGGCGAAGTCGGGCAAGCCTGCGGAAGCCAGCAGCGGGCTGTTGATGAGCGAGGCGGCGTCGGCCATGACGGCGAATCCTTGGTGAGGGTTCAGTTTGAAGATGGGCATCGAGTGGCGGCAGTGTAAACGGAGACTCCCGCAGAATCATCCCGACAACCGTTGCGATCCCTCGCTTCAGTGAGACCACGCGAGGGACTTCAGCCGACGGCTGGCGAATTGTCCTTGGAACAGGTTATGTTGGTTGATGCTGGCGCACGAACGGATGTCTGTCGTGATGCCCTGTTCGTCACTTCCTCGCTATCGGAGCCTGCGATGGTCATTCGGCGATTCAACACCACGGCCATTTCTCGTCTGCTGGTCACCGGCGTGTCAGTGGCCCTCTTCTTTGTCGTGGTCTCCTGTTCGTCATCCGTCGCTCCGACAGACGCACTCGCCGACGATGCCAAAGCGGATGCGACGGCCAAGTCCGAGGAGACCGATCCCGCCTACGCCGTTCCCGAGGGCACACCCAAAGAAATCATCGCGTTCATCACCAAGCTGCAGCAGCAGCGGCTCAAGTTTGCCAACCGAGAAGAACAGATCGATCACGCGGTGAAGGTTCAACGGGCGATCATCTCCGCCGCAGACAAAATCCTAAAGCAGGAGCCGGACGACGAACTCATCGAACGCGCGGCGGGAATGAAGTTGAACTCGCTGGTCATGCTGGCGTCTGCCCAGATTCCCGGCGCGGCCAAGGAGGCGCTGGAGACCGTCGCTCTGATGAGGAAGGACTCGAACAAGATCGTGGCCGCCGCCGCCGTCGAGAAATGGCTGATCGTTCGCATTTTCAACGTGACCGAGATGAAGGCCGACGAACGCAGTTCGCTCGCCGAGGAAGTCATCACGGCGGCAGACAAGAAAAAATTTGACCGGTCGGTCATGGGCAGCGTGATGCAGCTCGGACGAGCATTGGAGGAATCCCCTGATCCCAAAGAGGTCGTGGCGTACTACACCAAGGTCGCCGATCTGGCCGAACATCACGGCACGCCGCAGCTCAAGGACTTGGCCGAAGGGATGAGAGGGACCGCGCGGCGAGTCAGCCTGCCCGGCAACCAGATGCAGATCGAAGCCAAGCTGCTCGACGGCACCGCATTCGACTGGGCGTCGTACCGGGGCAAGGTCGTGCTGGTCGATTTCTGGGCGACGTGGTGCGGCCCGTGCATTGGCGAGTTGCCGAACGTCAAGAAGAACTACAAGAAGTACCACGACAAGGGCTTCGACGTGGTCGGCATCAGCCTCGACCAAACCAAGGAAAAGCTGGAGACCTTCATCGAGAAAGAAGAACTCCCGTGGGCACAGCTCTACGACGAGGAGATTCAAAAGGGAAAGGGCTGGAACCATCCGGTCGCTCAGTTCTACGGCATCTCGTCCATCCCTTCCGTCATCCTTGTCGATCGGGATGGCACAGTGGTCTCAATGAATGCGCGAGGCCCCGAACTCGGCAAGCAACTGGAAAAACTGCTGGGCAACGCGGAGTGAACCGGCTGGTATTTGGTGTCGTGCGGGGAAGTCATCATGCGGCAAGTGTCGTGGTTGTTCGTGTTGCTGACCGCATCGGTGGCTTGGTCTGCCGATGACGCTCCGCCGAGTGCCGTCAAGCCCGAGAACGTTGTTGATCCGGGGCACTCGTATCACGGCGAGGCGTTCGACGAGGGGCCGCGTCGCGCGGCGTACCTGATGGGAACGACCGGCAACGTGTCGTTCCCGATCACGTCGAAAGATCCTCGCTCCCAGGCGTTCTTCAATCAGGGACTCGGCCAGCTTCACGGCTTCTGGTATTTCGAGGCCGAGCGATCCTTCCGG
>JAYUFF010000562.1:0-4988 GCA_043738825.1 Schlesneria sp. | reverse complement strand
TCGTAGGGTGGGCATTGCCCACCACAATGCGTTGTGAGTTGGTGGGCAATGCCCACCCTACATTTTGTGAGCCGCCGTATTTGTTAGGCAAAGCCGGTGTCGGCTCCCGGACTCCGATCAGGAAGAATCCGGGGGCTGACACCGCCCGGCTCACCAAAACTCCGTGGGGAGAAATGTTTTATTGAAGACCGCCGTGTGCCGTCAAGCTGCGGGTTTCTTACGGCGATCACACTCTGCCGCGTGAGATATAAGATCACTCAGCGTCCGCCCGCTTATTTCGTGACTTCAATCTCGATGTACTGCTCGGCATAGTTGTCGGAGTAATCATAGACGAAGAAACCGATGTCGTACTTTCCGGGCGGAACGGCGTCCATACCGACGCTCAAATCATCCGCGCTGTCGATTTCCAAGATTTCATCTTCCCGATCCGAAGCCAGATACTTTTCGTCACCCTGGTCGTTGATAACGAGGAACAACGGACGAATCTTGTCACCCGGCTTGATCGGAACTTCGGTCGGCCCTTGCTTGGTGTTTTTGAAGGCGTAGACGAACTCACCCGTGATCTCGTCCTCGGAAAAATCGACATAGAAATAGAGCGACACATCGACCCAGGTCTCCTTGTTGCGCCGCTGGATTTGAGCGGGAACCTCGATGAAGTATTCACTTCCGGCCTCCTCGCCAGCATCCGCCTGACAATCGCTGTCGGCGTCTTCCTCGTCCTCTTCTTCGACCGATTCGATGTCGGTGATCGGGCAGATCAACTCTTTGTCGCCCGCCTTGAGGATGAACCATTTCCCGTTCCATTCATCGGACAGGTTGTCGTCGTCATCCATATGGGCAGGCATTTCCCCGATCATGATCTGAATGTCTTTGATGCGGCGGGCGAGGTAGAACCGGGACTGTTGAATGTCGTCCGCATGGACCTCGGACGTAATGGTGATGGTCTCGCCCGGCGAGATTTTTGTTTCGGAGGCGTCGATCTCGCCCAAGATCGGGTCTTCGGTGTCGCTGGCGGCTACGGCCGTGTAGTCCGCGACAAACGCCAGCCACGGATTGTTCTTCGCGAAGAGTGTGTTCGCGTAGGCCGTGTCATTCGCGGCTTCACCAGCCTTGGCTCGTTTGGAGGCGGGATCGTCCGAATCGTCCGTCGAGTCCTCACCGTTGAGTTGTGATTCGCTTTCTGGAAAGAAAATACTCAGACCGTGGGCGTGTGAGCGACCCTTGCCGTGTTTGTTCGCGATGACTGCGGCCTTGAGCGATTTCTCCAGTGCCTGAGCCGCCTGGTCGATCGGCCCTTCCGTGTAGTGCGTCCGCAGTAATTTGACGAGATGCCCAACGTCACGCAGTCCCGATCCAGCGCCGGTCTCGTCGTTTTTTCCATACTCTTCCGCGCGCGACTGCGCGTCGGCCAGCGCGAGCCAAGAATCGCGTCCATTTTCAGAAAGGTCGGAACGGCAGGCTTTGGCGAGTCTCTGCAAGTTCTGCAGGACCGCGTCGAGTTTGGTGAGGTCGATCGCAGACAGGGTCGTTCCCAAGCCCGCATTGCGAATCGTCTCGTGTTCGGACTTCGCATAGAACTCTTGGAACGTCTCGACGATCAGCTTGCCGACTTCGGCACCCGAGAGCGTCGGGTCGGCGACGAGTCGCTCGAACACGGGCGTGTAATGCCAGCCGAAGCCAGGTTCGAGTTCCTCGGACGCGACCATGACTTTCGCAAACGGGGCAATCGCGAACGCACATTCCAGATTGCCCATCAGACAGGCGTCGAAGCCGATCAACTCGAAACGCCCGGCCGAATTGGGCAGGGCCTTGAGTGTCTCATGAATCTCGGTCATGGTCAGCATGTCGTCAGCATGGCTTTCATCGCCACAAACGCCCGGCCATGCGGCACCGTGATCACCGAAGATCAGTGCGTACTTCTTCGCCGGGAATCGCTTCATCGCGGTGGTGAGAAACTTCCGCAGCGTGGCTGGGTCGCCGGTGTTGACCTCGCCCCAGTCAGCCAGTTCGTCGATCTGCTGCTTGCGGATCTGCAGCAGTTTGGCCGTCGTCCAGTTTTTCAAATTGCCGACGGCCGCCGCCGTATAGCCTTCCGATTCATCGGACGATTCACTGCGATCGACCAGTGCCACGATCTGCACCTGATCGGACCCGCCTGCCGCCGCCATCTCGATGAGGTCGTCGAGTTGTGCGGCTTCGAGATTGTTGTCCGAGGCCATGTACATCAAGAACGTCCACTCGGCAACCGCTTCTTGCGCGATGGCAGGTTGCTCAACGGGCACCGCCAGCATCGTCACGATGGCTCCGAACCCGAGCAGGATCACACCCATCATTTTTCGTGTCATGAAAACTCTTCCAAGACGTGTCCGACAAAAGTCCGAATCAGGTGAGCCGAGCGGCGTCAGCCCCCAGATGTTGAGCTGCAATCACAAGAGTTCAGGGGCTGACGCCGCCCGGCCCATCACTTCTGTCGGAAACGTCCTCCAACGGGGTTGATGCAAGACTTGTGACAGCAGACTCAAAAGTGGTGGTCTGCAACAAGCCGATTATTCCTCAAGCTCTTCAAGTGAGCAATCTCATCCCTGACGGATCAGAAAACTCGTACCTCTGTGCCGGACGTTCGCCCTCATCAAGGCAACTCTTCGTGAGCGATTGGAGTGACGTAAGGCCGGTTCCACCGGCCGTTGGAGCTCGCGCCTCAACAATCTCATCGGCGAGCTTGCCCTGCGCCCGTTGTCATTCGGATTGAATTGCCCGCCCGGTCAGAAAGCCTCGGTGAGGGGAGCGCTCGGAGTCAGTCACTGTTGGTCTTGTGGTTCCGCCGCCGGTGGTGACGGCTCTGCCAGATGTCTCACAGCAGACCACGAGCGGACTTTTTCCCCGCATCGTGCAGTTCACGAATTTATGGCCGTGCGTTCACAATTCATTAACAGATCGCGGCAATCATCTCCGCACTTGATGGTGTCGCGTTCGTGAAGAGGGCCAAGGCATGCTACTGAGATTTGGAGAGTCACTTCTGGTGGGGGCGATGTGTTTCTGCCTGATGGCGATCGGATGTTCAAGTCGAACTTCGGCAAACACCGGCTATTCCCCCGTTCGCGGGAAGGTGCTGGTGAATGGTAAACCGGCGCAGTTCGCGGCCGTGAATTTGGTCCCCGTGGGCGGTCAGATGGCGGCTGGCGGCATCGCGGATAAGAACGGCGAATTCCGACTCAACACCAGGGGCTTCAACGGTGCCGAACCGGGCGAGTACCTCGTCACGATTTCTTGGGCGCTGCCGAAAGATCCGAGTTCTACGGAACCAGACTTCGGTCCCGAGTTGCTCCCCGCCAAATACCAAGACTCGAAGCAATCGGGCCTGAAGGTTGTCATCGAAGCGAAAGACAATGTGCTCGCACCATTTGACCTGAAGCCGTGAGGATCACGGACGATGTTGTTTGGTCGATTTGTGTTGTGTGATTCTTGTTCCCCAGTTTGAGGAGTCAGTCGATGTTGCCACGAAGCAAGCAGCGTTCGGTTCGCGGGTTTACGTTGATCGAATTGTTGGTGGTGATTGCGATCATCGCGGTGTTGATCGCCCTGTTGTTGCCGGCAGTACAGCAGGCGCGCGAAGCGGCGCGCCGCACCGAGTGCAAGAACAACCTGAAGCAGTTGGGTCTGGCCTTGCACAACTACGAGAGTACGTTCGCGTGCTTTCCAGCGGAAAAGTGGGACTTCTCACCTCCGGCTGTTCCCGTATATTGGGCGAGTAGTTGGACGCAGATGATTCTGCCGTATCTCGACCAGACCTCGATGTACAACCAGTACAACCCCAACTTGAGTTGGGACAATCCGGCGCAGTTGGCAGTGACGGGAACCGATATCAAGGCTTTCATGTGCCCCAGTGCTCCCAGTCAGCGACTTGGCGGAATGGATTTCGGAACGGGCAGTGCAAACGGGACTTCTGCTCCGGTCTCGACCAAGGGCGGGTTTGTCGTTCCTGCCGGCGGGTATGGTCGGGCGGATTACATGGCACTCAGCGGCGTACGATTCAGCCTGTACTACGTGACCAGTACGCCTTCTCCTCCAGCGATGATTCTTTCGAGCACTCTGGATAACCGTTGGCCGTGCGCCATGCACAGCACCGAGATCACCCGCATTGCTCAAATCAGCGACGGGATGTCGAATACGATGATGATTTGCGAGGCCGCTGGTCGCCCCGGGTTTTACTTTGGGTCCAGTAAAAAACGGGATCCCAACAAAGCTCCCGGCGATGGTTATGGCTGGGCTGACATCGGCAACTCAGGTGCCATCGATGGTGCGACTGCGGATGGACTCATTACCAACAGTGCGAAGAAACCAACCGTCGTTGGCAATCTGCCGACCTGTACAGCCGCGCAGTGTCCGGGAAACGTTTTCATCAACGCCAACAACAACAGCGAGTTCTTTTCATTTCACACCGGCGGTGCTCAGGTTCTCATGGCGGACGGCTCGGTTCGGTTCGTCAGCGAGAACATTTCGGCCGTGACGCTCGGAGCGGCCTTGACCCGGAATGCCGGCGACGTTGTCGGTGAATTCTAATCGCCTCCGACTTTGTGATCCCCTGCGAGCGCGGAGTTCAAACTCCGCGCTCGTCTTTTTGCGACAGCGACATCCCACGGACGACAATGCTTGTGTCGCGGCGGTTTCAATAACGAACCCGCTACCTGAGCGAGTGCGGTCTCACGCTGGATATCCCGACGCCCTCGCTGACGCTGCGGGTTACTGGCTGGGTATTGAAACCGCTTCTACATCGCATTTCAAAACTCGGTTTGCTCTGAAAAACTAGCCCGACGCGTAAGCGAGGGCTGAATGTTCGATGTCTGCGAAGCCCTCGCTGGCGCGTCGGGCTGGTTTTGAAATACGCTCTAAGCTCGACTTTTGCCAAGCTCACCAACCGCCGCAAAATGAAATCAACGGGAATCTGGGTAGTATTTGATTATTGCACACCCGCGATTTACCGAGGGTGT
>JAYUFF010000561.1:0-4988 GCA_043738825.1 Schlesneria sp. | reverse complement strand
TCGGCCTTCGGTTCGTCGGCGTATGCGCCCGAGTTGGCGAGCAAGTCGGTCAGCGCGACGGTGCCGAAGCCGGCACCGAGACTCTGAGTGAACTCACGTCTATTCAGTTCGGTTCTCATGTTCGTTCTCAACTACAAATCATTAGTTCACGAACAGGAACTCGTTCGAGTTCAACAACAAACGGCAGACGTTGGCGAGACCGTGCTTGCTCGCGTACCCGGACAACTCGCGCGACTCGGCTTCGGTCGGTGGGCGGCACAGGATCAGGCGGACGGCTCGGTCGATCTGTGCGTTGATCGGAGAATGTGGTTCGTCGGCGGACGGCTGACGGCTGACAACCTCCTTCTCGATGCGGGCGGCGATGAATTCACCGTGTTTCGCGATGAAGGCGTCGTTCCAGAGCGCGAGGGCTTGCTGAACGGTGACGCTAGTCGTGCGAGCCGGAGTGATCTGATCTCCCGAGGGGCAGTCGAGCGTCTCCATGAACGGATCGGGCAGCGTGCGGAACAGGAAGCGGTAGACGCTGCGTCGTCGGCCGAGGTCGCTGTTGAGGTCGAATTTCGCGTAGTCGATCTTCGGCGTGACGTGGATGCCCGGCTGAAGATCGAACTGCCGATCCGAAGGCCCTCCCATCCGCAGGTCGAGCCGCCCCGAGACCGCCACGATCGCGTCGCGCACGCACTCGGCATCGAGCCGCGTGCGGTTCATGCGCCACAGCAGCCGGTTGTCAGCGTCGATCGAATTTGGATTCTGATTCTTGTCCCCTCGCCCCGGCTCTGCGGGGAGAGGGTTAGGGTGAGGGGTCTTTTCTTCTTCTGGTTTTCGTGCAGTCGTGGCCGCATCACCGCTCGGCCCCCTCACCCTAGCCCTCTCCCCCGAAGACGGGGGAGAGGGGACAGGAGCAGCACCCGGCGATAGCGCCGATACCTGACGGTACGTTTCACTCAACACGATCAGCCGATGAAGTTGCTTGAGCGACTGGCCGCCGTCGCGGAACTCGACCGCAAGCCAGTCGAGCAGTTCGGGATGAGACGGCGTTTCGCCCATGTGGCCGAAGTCGTTGAGGGTGCCGACCAAGCCTCGACCAAAATGGTGGTGCCAGACTCGGTTCACGATCGACCGCCATGTGAGCGGATTGCGAGTGTCCGTCAGCCATTGCGCGAGTGCAGCGCGTCGCAGCGCTTCGTTGTTTGAGTTCGACAACTCGAACCGCGACGAAAGTTCTTTCACGCAGCCGAGTGCTCCCGGCAGAGCCACCTCGCGCGGGCTGCGGATGTCACCGCGATGCAGCACGTGAACCGGTCGCGGTGCCGGTGGAGGTTGCAGTCCGCCATCCGGCTCGAAGTTGGCGGCAGCGGCGTAAATTTGAGACGGCTTCGGGAGCGAGGCGAGTTCATGCTCGACCTCTTTCAACTGTTGATACGTCGTCAGTTCGAGACGTTGAGTTTCGGATCGCTGTTCGCGAGCGATGGCCAGAATCGCCACGATGTGTTCGGGGACGGCATCCAGTTTGACGGGCGGAACAGCTTCGGTCACGGAGAGCCGCATGCGGCCGATCAGATGCTGGCGACCGTGCAGTTGCTTGAGGACAAACTTCAACGCGACAGGCGTTGTCGAAGTGCTTGGCTTGGTCCCCTCGCCACCGTCTGCGGGGGAGAGGGCTAGGGTGAGGGGGGCTTTCAATTCCAACACAGCCACATGCGACTGCCCTTCCTTCGGATGAATCCCCCACGCGGTCGGCTCCGACTTGTCGATGGCCTTCGTGATTTCCCAGCCCGCCTGATCGAAGTCGGCCGTCGCGCGAGTGATCTCCAGCGGCGCGGCGTCTCCCACGCGAAAGACTTCAAACTCGGACAGGTGCAGGTTGCCGTTGTCCTGTCGGCCCGGACCGCGCATTGGCAGGCTGTCGTCCGTCAGCACTTCGAGTCGGATCGCTGTGACGTTTGCCAGCGGAGAGGTCGCCGTAATCGTGACCGTGTCTTTCTCGGGTCGCGTCCCGCCGGAGAGGATCGAGTTGTCGGGCTGCTTCGTCAGCGTGGCTCCGTCGGACGAAGTGAACTCGGTCGGATCGAGGACTCGCCACACGACGGCCTTCGTCGCGAGTTGCCCCTCCCACTCGAAGACGGCTCGTTGCGATTCGGCACTCAGCAGCGAGGCGGTCGTCTCGGCGGTCGGCTTCTCCAACTCGGCCTTGCGCCGCTGCAACTCGATCCGCCGTCGCTGTACGGCGGGGTCGGCGTCGTAGCGGCGGTTGGCTCGCTCGACGCCCGAGAACACCGCCTGCAATGAGTAATAGTCGGCCTGTGAGATCGGGTCAAACTTATGATCGTGGCAGCGGGCACACTGCACGGTGAGGCTGCTGAAGTTGTTGATGACGTTGGCGATCATGTCGTCGCGATCGATGTACCGCGCGATCTGCCGGTCGAGCGTCTCTTCACGGATGCTTTGCAGCGAACTCTCATCCCACGGACCGGCCGCGAGAAAACCGAGGGCCACCGTCGCCTGCGGGTCATCGGGCAAGAGCACGTCTCCCGCCACCTGTTCCTGCACGAAGCGTGCGTATGGTTTGTCGGCGTTCAGCGATTGAATCAAGTAGTCGCGGTAAGGCCACGCATTTTCGCGAATGCGGTCCTGATCGTGGCCGTGCGTCTCCGCAAAGTGCGCCGCATCGAGCCAATGTCGCGCCCAGCGCTCACCGTAGCGAGGCGACTCCAACAATCTGTCGATCAGTTTTTCGTAAGCCTTCGGATCGGGGGCGGCCACGAACGAATCAACCTCTTCAGGAGTCGGCGGCAGCCCGATCAAGTCGAAGTAAATCCGCCGCACGAGTGTCCGACGATCAGCCTGTGGCGCGGAACGAAGGCCGACGCTGTCGAGCTTCGCACGGACGAAGGTGTCGATG
Source organism: Schlesneria sp. (assembly GCA_043738825.1). Classification (GTDB taxonomy): domain Bacteria; phylum Planctomycetota; class Planctomycetia; order Planctomycetales; family Planctomycetaceae; genus Schlesneria. Next base: position 2,086 of record JAYUFF010000561.1, on the reverse strand, counting down.
GAGCGCGGAGTGGAAGACGCGTCGCGTTGTGGCAGTGGCTTGAACGACCACCAGTCCGACTTGTCTTTCAAATCACCCGCCACTTCATCGGGCCATTTGGCTCCCTGATCGATCCACGCGCGGAGCAAACCGATCTCCTCCACGCTGAGCCGATCTCCTTCGGGTGGCATCGTGATGTCACCGATTCCCGCCACCATCTTCACGAGCGAGCTGTCGGCACTTTTTCCCGGCACGATGTTGGGGGCATAGCTCTCGCCACCGGTCAACGCCGTTTTCCGCACGTCGAGTCGGAACTCGCTCTTCTGTTTGTCAGGGCCATGACAACGGAAGCAGGCTCGCTGAAAGATCGGCCTCACGTCGCGCACGAAGTCCACTTCTCTGTTGGCAGCCGGAGGCAGCTTCGTCGCGTCGGCCTCGGCGGCGCGAGCGACACTCACCACGAGGCAGAGGTAGTACGCAGCCCTCACACAACACGAGGCAGAAAATGTGGCGCGGCGTGGGATCATGAAGCGTCCTCGTGGGGCGGGCCTGTCATGACAACAGGAAATTTGAGGGCTGGTGGGCAATGACAGTGTAAACGCCAGAGTCGGCTGATGCGAAGTCGAATCAGTACCACTTCCGTTTATCGACCAGCGTCGCGGGCGGTTCGCCCTGCACGAAGCGGCGGATGTTGTCGAGCAGTGTCTCCAGATGACGCTCGGCAATGTGCGGCGATGCGGCGGCCACATGCGGCGTGATGATGACGTTCGGCATCTGCCAGAGCGGATGGTCAGAGGGAAGCGGCTCGATCTCGCAGACATCGAGCGCCGCGCCGGCGATGTCTCCTTCGCGCAGGGCTTCGGTCAAGTCGTGCAGATCGACGATCGCCCCGCGTCCGATGTTGATCAGGATTCCGGTGCGCTTCATCAACTGAATGATCCGGCGTCGAAACAGCTTTGCGGTCTCGGGCGTGTGCGGTGCGGCGATGACGACGTAGTCGCTCATCGCGAGCAACTCGGGAAGCCGATCCGCCTCCCAGACTTGTTCCAGCACACCGGGCACCGAACGACAGACGGGATCGACGCCGAGCGGCTTCATTCCAAACGCTGCCGCGCGGCGCAGCACTTCCGCACCGATGTGTCCGACGCCGACAACGCCCAGTGTGCAGTCGGACAAGTGCTGATGCGCGCGATCCATCGGCAGGACCGTTCCCGGCGCGGCGACGAAGTTGGCGACATAGCGTTTGTCTCCAATGGGCGACCATTCGCCGCGTTGCTGCTGTCGCAGATAGAGATGCAGATTGCGGGCAAAGCAAAGCACATAGCCCATGACATGATCGGCAATCACGTCCGAGAACAGTCCGCGCATGTTGCTGAGCAGACACGAGTGTTCGACGAGTTCGGGGAACAGAAAATGTTCGAGGCTCGCGGTGGGCGACTGCACCCAGCGCAGCCGCTGCGCGTGAGCGAGCAACTCGCGCGTGAGCTTGCCGAAGAATGCATCGGCTCCGACGATCTCACGCGCAGCCTCGTCGATGTCGCGCGCGTTGACGACGAGCATTGGCGCGGCGGCCTCCCGAATGCGCGTGAGCCGCGACTCTTCGACGGGTGGATGAATGACCAGCTTCATCGTGTTGTCTTCCTGCATGAGTTGACTCGTCAGACACGTCGCTCGATGGGCGACAACGTCATCGAACATTCAGCCCGGTGCCGCCTGTTTCACGTTGACTTCACGTCGCGTCTCACACAACGTGCCGAGTCGCGAGCGCGTGTCGAGAGCATGATAGCCGTCGCGCTGTCAAGTGTTGCGCGCCGCTCGATTGCGAGTTTCGAGAAGAGAGTTTTTTCCGCTTGCTCTCATCAGGGTCGCTCGGCAGAATGTCGCCGCGTTGAAGGTTCTCCGGGACCAATGACATCTCACACTCACTTCTCACAAGGCCACCCAATGCGAGTTTATACGCGTGGAGTTGATGAAGGCTTGATGATCGGCAACAGCGTTCAAGTGAATGTTCTGGAGGTGCAGACCGACTGCGTGCGGCTGGCCATCATCGATCCCGATGCTTCTCCCACGTATCGCGAAGAGGTGTTGTACCTCCCCGGTGACGACG
>JAYUFF010000560.1:0-1873 GCA_043738825.1 Schlesneria sp. | reverse complement strand
CCGAGGGCGGATCGGCCGCGAAGACCATCGTCGAACAAAGGCCCATCACGGCCAGCAGCATCAATTGAGGAATGCGAACTAATCTCATGGTCGTCGTCTCCAGCTTGGGACAGCGTTTGGAAGGCGTTTTGGTTCGGAAGGACACTTGAAAAAAGGGACGGTCACGAAGGTGGGGTGGCTCGCCCCAAAGGCTCACGCTAAGTTAGCTCTTGAACTTGGATCGGGTTGCAGCTTCTGGACGATCCCTTTGAGAATCGACGAGGACGAATCATGACAAGTCTGGCGGCAGAAGTGGATCGAGTCTTGAACCGGTTGGATCCCGTCACGAGTGAACTGTTCGACCGGGCCGTGCGGGACGCCATCGCGCTCGCCGAACGAATCACACCGGCAGAACCACCGGCCGTCGATGCGATGGGGTATCCCATTGGATACTTCGAGGAAAACTTTGGGGCGTTGGCGGGGCAACCGTTTGATGAGCCTGACGATCCACCTCCACAGGCTCGCGAGGATTGGTGATGAAATACCTCCTCGATACCAACGTCTGGATTCAGTGCTTGAAGAATCCGGATTGCGCGGCGGCTCAACGGATCAAGAGTACGCCGCGCCGAACAATTGTCATCTGCTCCGTGGTGCTGGCGGAGTTGCTTCATGGGGCGAGAAAGTACGAAAAGCGAAGCGATCGGGAAGCGGCGGTTCGCAGCACGCTCAAACCGTACAAATCGCTCCCGTTCGACAATGATGCGGCCGAACGTTATGCAGCCGTTCGAGACCGGCTTGAGGCGCGCGGCGAGACCATTGGCGGGAACGACTACCTGATCGCCGCAATCGCGCTGGTCCACAACCTGACCATCGTCACAAACAACGACGAATTTCGTCGCGTTGACGGGCTGAAGGTCGAAGATTGGTCGGTCGTGTGACATTGGGGTTGTTCGCTCGCGGTCGAGCCGATTCATTTCAAGGGTTTGCGTTCGAGGATCAGTCTGCGGAAACCGCATTCGTCGTAATAGTAGGCCAATTGTCCGGGGATGCAGCACAGGATCGTTCCCCAGCCGCCCTATTCCATCATGGGAATCGCGGCAGCCAACGGCATGTCGGCTCCGTCCAGTTCGTCGATCGTGGAAATGACATGGCAGGTTTCCGGTGCTCCCCGTTGGCGAAGCTCGTCAATTGCGTCACACCAGCGAACCGGACTCGCAAACCGTTCATCAATGTCCGAGCAGTGATTTAGCCCGTCGAGGAACTTGGAGCGTTTCTTCGGATTGGCCAACATGTCGAGATAGCGTTGTTTCTTCTCCTTGATGATGAAAGCTTGGATCGTCGCGGCTTCCGCAGGATGAAGTGCTGCGAGTTCTTCACCAGACATTGCTCACTCCACGGCCAGCGTCACGGCGGTAGAGGTGGCTTCGACTTTGGCGGCTCCCGCCATGCCGTCGGCTTTGGCGGTGAGGTTGGCTACGCTTGCAGCCGCCGCGTCGGCGGTGGCTGTGAGTTTGATGTCGATGCTGGTTTGATCGGCTGCGATGACGGCAGGTGTCGGAGCGGCGGTGACTCCGGCGGGGAGGTTTTGCAGGGTGACGTTGACCGGGCCGGTGAAGGCCGGGTTGCGTTCGATGATGGCCTTGATGACCAACTCGCCACTTTTCGCGATCTTGCCGCCGGCCGGGTCAAGTTTGATGGTCATCGGCGCGGCGAGCTTCAGTCGCAGGGCCATTCCTTGAACGGCGGTCTTGTCTCCCTGTTTCAGTGATCCCGTCAGGCCCGCAGTGAAGTCGCCGAGCGGGGCTTGGTTGTTGCCGGTAATTGTGATCTCGGCCTCAGTCTGTCCCTTGTCGATGTTCTTCACCGCGATGGTGACGCCCGCCGGGAGGCCGTT